>NZ_JADBGC010000010.1:153400-350138 GCF_014892245.1 Microbispora sitophila
CGCGCCCCGCTGCCCACCCTGGCGGCGCCGCCCGGGCTTCCCGGGCGGCGCCTCTCTGTTTCAGCGCTGGTCCTCGCCGCCCGCCTGGCTCCAGGGGTCGGCCACGCCCTGCTGCGGTGCCTGCGGTACCTGTGGTGCCTGCATCTGGGCGGGGTCGGCCACCGGGTATCCGTACGGCTGGGGCTGGGCGTAGCCGTACGGCACCGGATAGCCGTAGGACTGCTGCGGATAGCCCATGGTGTAAGGCTGCACGGGCACGAAGCCGACCATCGGGGCGTAGCCGGGGGTGGCCGCAGGGTATGCCGCCGCCTCGGGAGCCTGCGTCCGCGCCGCGGCCGGGCCGCCCCGCCGTATGGCGGCGGCGTGCGCCATCCTCCGCAGCCGCCCCTCGAAGACCAGCCAGGCGATCAGCGCGATGCCCACGAGCACCGCCGCGGGGATCGCGAGCCGGTGGGCCAGCGTCGGCTTGTCGTACTCGGGGGACGCGTTGCGGATCTCGATCGGCACCGTCTGGGGATCGGGCTGCTCGAACGACACTCCTGCGCTGGGAGTCTGCTGCGCCACGTCCGGCGACGACTCGGCCGACGCGGTGGGCAGTTGCACCTGCCCGTTGTCCTCCGGACTCGGGCTGGGACTCGTGACAGGGGTGTCGGTCAGCGTCGGGATCGTCTGCGGCGGCGGGTTCTGCTCCGTCGTGGACGCGGGCGGAGCGGTCGTCGTCGTGGCCGGCTTGGGCGCCTTGGTCTTGGTCTGCTTCGGCGTCGGCGTGATGGTGACGGTCTTGGTCACCACGGGCTCGGCGCTGGGGCTCGCGTCCCCCGTGGAGGAGGCCGGCGGCGTCTGCGTGACGGTGACCGTGACGACCGCGCACTGGGGGTCCGTAACGGGGTCGCACGGCTCCACCGGGTCGGCGCTGGCGCCGATCACCGGGCCCACGGCCAGGATCGCCAGCGTGGCGATGGCCACCGACGCGACAGCCGAGGACGCGGCTCTCATGTACGCGCGTCCGATCACCGCTCGCCTCCCGTCGGCCCGGCTTTAAGGTCAGAACCGATTGTAGTTTGGTAAAAGCAGGAGCAAAGCCCGATCTTGCGAACGATTCGGCGACTATCCGCCCGAATTATGTGCCGGAGGAGCCGGGCAGCAGCTTCTCGATCGCGGCGACGACCGGCAGATCCGCCGGAAGCCAGGGCACGTCGTACAACTCGTGCGGCTCCAGCCAGCGCAACGCGAGGTGCTCCAGCGGGCGGGGCACGCCCGCGACGACGGTGGCGAGCCACACGCGCATCAGGTAGCCGTTGGGGAGCGGCCAGTCCCCGCCGACGCGGTGTCCGAGGACGACCCGGACGCCGAGTTCCTCGGCGCACTCGCGCACCAGCGCCGCGCGCTCGTCCTCCCCCGGGTCGACCTTCCCGCCGGGGAACTCCCAGCCGCCGCGCAGCGCCGGGGGTCCGGACCGCTGGGCGGCCAGGAGGCGACCGCCCTCGACGATCGCGGCCCCCACGACGAGCTGAGTGTCCGTCACGTCTGCGCCCGCTTCAGTTGCTCGATGACGGTCTCGTTCTCCAGCGGGCGCGTGAAGCCCACGATGTTCGGCCGGTCGCGGTAGGTCGTGACCTTGATGGGCCCGCACAGGGTGCACCGCGCCTCGATCATCTTGCCGGGCGACACGATCATCCCGACATGCCCCGGACTGTCCTTCGATGTGCCGGGCCCGGCGTTGAAGAAGACGAGGTCACCGGGCTGCTCCTTGCCTTCCTCGATCTTCGCACCGAAGGGCCACTGGCCGAAGGTCGTGCGGGGAATGGTCAGACCCGCGTTGCGGTAGGCCATGTAGATGATCCCCGAGCAGTCGAAGGCGTCCGGGCCTGTGCCGCCCCACCGGTACGGCTTGCCCCGCTGCGCCAGAGCGTACTCGAGGATCTTACGTACGACGTCGTCGGGGGCGCTGTCGACGTAGCCGGAGTCGCAGGCCGGGTCGGCCTCGGGCGGCAGGACGATGTCCCCGGTCGCCGCGTAGCGCTTGGCGATCTCCAGCACCTGGTCGACGTACCAGGTCGCCCGGTTGTAGACGAAGATCGCCCTTCTGAGGTCGTCGGGGGCGCCATTGCGCTTGAGCATCTTGGCCGCGCCGAGGATGGCGTCCGCCGGGTTGTAGACGTCGCCGTAGCCGTCCCCGTCGCCGTCGGAGGCGTAGCCGTTGATGCCCGGCTCGATCTTCATCTTGGCCTGGCCGCCCCAGGTGCTGATGAGGAACTGCATCGGCCCTGCGGCCCCCGCGTAGTTCGTGCCGCTGCGCACCCCCGGCAGCGTCGAGCGGCCGTGGTTCGTCTCCCGCTTGCCGATGGCGGCCAGGACATTCCACTGCACGCCGATCTGCTTGCCGAACTTCTTGTAGAGCTCCAGGTAGTCGCCCGGGATGTCGCCCTGGGCCGTCTGCGACACGTCGGCGGCGCCGGCGGCGGACTCCCCCGTCGCCGCCTCGGCGCAGTTCTCGGCCGCGCCGCCGCCGAAGAGGATCGACGGGCTGGGGGTCATCAGGATGATCGAACCGAACAGCGTGGCCGGGACGATCAGAACGAGGGCCACGGCGATCACCCGCCAGTCCCGCCCCGCCGACGCGAGCCCGCGTACGACGCGCGTCGAGGCGCCGGACGAAGTCATGCGCGGCGGAGCGGTCACGGCGAGCTGTCCCCGTCCTGACCGGCGTCGGCCAGTTGCAGGTCGTACACCCGCCAGTCGGTCCCCGCCTTGATCACGGTCACGGCGAACTGCTCGGGCACGTCCTTCTGGCCGTTCTTGTCCGTCACGTGACGGACCGAGCCGACGACGAACACCACCTGGTCGGCCGTCATGTCGCGGATCGTCGTCACCTTCGCCGACCCCTTGGAGGTCACCTGGTCGGCCTCGTTCTGCTCCACCACCGCGGGGTCGGTGACGGTCCTGGTGAGCTGGCCGGCGAACTCGTCGGTCGCGAACCGCTTCAGCCGGTCGGCCCGCGCCGCCGGCTCCTCGCCCGGAGAGAAGGTGCCGTACGCCTCGGTGAAGCGGCGTGCCAGGTCGGCCGCCGCGCCGATCTCCTCCCTCGACAGCGGCAGGTACGCGTACACGTCGAAGGCGCCGGGAGTCGTGGCCACCGGGCTGGGCTCCCGGACCGCGGCCGTCGCCCGCGGGGTGGCCACGACGGACTGCTCCCTCGTCTGCTCGTCGCCCCCGGAGGAGGAACCCGGGCTCATCGTGAGGTAGACGCCGACGGCGGCGAGCACCACGACGGCCGCCGCGAAGGCGAGGCCCTTCCCCCGATCACTGTTCCGGCTTCTCATCAGTCGCCGGAGTCGCGGTCGGCGGGCTTGGCCCAGAACGGGGTCGGCGCGTCGCTGTCACGGCGCGTGCCCTCTCCCCTGCTCGGCAGCCAGAGCGGGGGCGGCTCGGCCGAACGGGAACGGCTGGACGACGAGCCGCCGGACGAACCGGAGTCACGCGGTGGGGCGGGCCGGGAACGGCCGCCGTCGCCCCGCCGGGACGATCCGCCGAACAAGCCTCCGGACGAACCACCGGACGACCTGTTCGAGGACCTGCCGGAGGAGCCGCCGAACAGGCCACCCGAGCCGCCCGAGCCGCCCGACCCGCTCGACGAGCCGCGCGAACCGCCGAAGAACCCGCCCGAGCTTCCGCCGGACGGCCGCGTGGACGACGGCCGGGAGGCCCAGCCACCACCGGACCTGCCGCCGAACCAGCCGCCACCGGATCCCCCGCTGGAACCACCGCTCGATCCGCCGCTCGGACGGCCGCGGGACGGTGTGGGCTGTGCGGCGGACGGCGCGGGCACGGCGGAGGCGCCGGTGACCCGCTGCGGCGGGGCCGCCGGGCTTCCGCCGGACGACGCCGCGGCGGACGCGGCCTGGGCGGCGGCGGACAAGCCCGGACCGGACGGCTTGGACGCCCGTACGGGCCCGGCGGGCCGCACTCCCGAGAGGTTGAGCGGTGGCGCCGTTCCCGGACGTGAGGCGGTGACCCCGGCCTTGCGGCGACCGGCCCCCTGCGCGTCGGCGTCGAGCGGCGCGGGTTGCGCCCCCGCACGCGCTCCGGCCTGGGCGGGCACGTTGCCCACGCCCTCCTCGCCGCGCACGCGGCCCTGCGCCACCCCCGCCGCGGCGGCCGCCGCCGTGCCCGCGCCGGTCGCCATGGCGGCCGCGCCGATGACCGGCTCGGCCTTGCGCAGGCCCCACCGGGCCGCCCGGGCCGCCGCGACCGGCGGCAGCGCGTTGGCCGCCCGCGAGAGGGTCGGCGCGGTGGCGGCCTCGCCGAGCATCCGGGTGGTGAGCGTGTGCCCGTCCATCGAGGCGAACAAGTGCTGGAACGGCCGCCTGTAGAAGAAGACCGCGATCGTCAGCAGCGCCATGAACAGGATCTGCATGCCCCAGGGCAGGTTGGTCGAGATGATCAGCGCGTAGCCGTACACGAGGATGCCGAGCACCAGGGCGAGCACGGCCTGGCGCAGCAGGGTGCCGACCAGCATCTCCACCCAGCGCATGGCGATGATGCGGCCGGAGCCCGGATGCACGCCGATCAGCAGGAAGATCGGCCCGAGCATCAGCAGCAGCAGGAAGCCGACCTTCAGGACGAGCAGCGACACCGCGACGAGGAAGATGAGCAGACCGGCGACCATCGCCGCGATGAACGCGCCGATGGCGATGCCCAGGCGGCTGGTCCAGTCCTTGCCCTGGAACAGGAAGTACGCCGGGGTGCTCTGCATCGGCTTGGCGATCTCCTCCTCGAACCGCTTCTGGTGCTCGTCGGTGCTCGGGACCTGACCGGCCGCCTGTTCCTTGGCGTCGATCGCCTGGAGGTTCAGGGTCTTCGTGCCCAGGCCCTTCACGAGGCCGGCGTTGGGGTCGGCCGTGCCGAACTCGCCCATCAGCCACGGCTTGCAGACCAGGACCGACCACAGCGCGTCGGCGTTCTGCGCCACGCCGGGCGTGCCCTGGCGGCCGTAACCGCCCGCCGTGGGCGCGCTCGGCACCTCGCCCGGCGCGGTCTCCTCCATCGGCAGGCAGGACGCCCCGCCCGCCCCCGGCAGCCCGGAGAACGCCGAGTTCACGATCTCGCCGGTCTTGTCGGTCACGGTCTTGCCGAGGCTGGTGAAGTCACCCGGGCGGCTGAAGAACCAGATGGCGACCGTGACCGCGAGGACCATCCAGATGACGCCCTCGGTGGTCGTCGTCGCGCGCTTGCGGATCAGGCCGTACCACGCCAGCCAGATCGCGCCGAGGATGACGATCGGCCGCAGGTAGGGCCAGTACATCGCGTTGGCGAGGTTGGTGACGACCTCGTCGGCGACGTCCTTGATGGGCTGCAGCGGGCCCTCGGTGGCCGCCGCCTGGTAGGTGCTGATCGTCAGCCGGTCGACGGCCTTGGCCCACGAGAACACCGTGTTGGCCCACGCGTTGCCGAGCACGGCCGTGACGTCGGAGCACCCGAGGTCGTAGGTGTGCCAGAACTGGCCGGCCATGCCGTACCGCTCGTAGTTGGTCGCCGGCTCCTTCGGCGCCTGAGTGGTGTTCTGGCCGGCGCCGGCCGTCGCCTCTTCGGTCGACGGCGGCTGGACCAGCCCGTCGACGCCGCCGCCCACGATCTCGGGGGCGAGGTTGGGCGACAGGTCACAGGGGCCCACCGCGCTCGCCGTACCGGTCGGGAAGACCAGCGGCAGCGTCACGAACGCCGCGAACGCGACGAACAGCAGCGCCAGGCCCCGGCGAATCCTCCTGCCGCGTCTGGCACCCTCCCTGGTGCGACCCTTCGGACCGTTCCTGCGCACGCTCACGATCGCACCTCCTGCGCGACCCCCGACCGACCGGAGCCCCCGTCAAGAAGATCATGCACGTTCTCGTTGGGTTTGTCGTGTGTCGGATTGGTGTCAAGCCAGCGCAGCAGTTCCTCCGAGATAAGGTCCACCCCGATACGGCCGGCCCGGCCGTCCAGATCCCGGAAGACGCACTCCCCGTTGCCCAGGGAACGCAGCACCGCCTTGTGCTCCTCCGACGGGTCCACGCCGAGGAGCTCCATCACGTGCTCGACCTCCACGCGTTCCGTCGAACGGAACGCGAAGACCGACGACAGACAGTTGGTCACCTGCTCGTTGAGCAGGTCACCGGCGTTCTGCGAGACCAGGACGAGCGCCGTGTTGCGTGAGCGGCCCATCCGGGAGACCTCCGGCACGAGCTTGGCGCCCTCGGGGGTGGACGTGATCGCCCACGCCTCGTCGAGGAAGATCGCCTTCGGTGTGCGCCGGTCGAGCCCGTTCATCAGGCGGCGCGCGAACTGCGACACGAGGTAGAGCAACGCGACCGACAGCCGCTGCTCGTAGGAGTAGTCGTCCCTGACCGTCATCACGTCGGGCAGCGTGAGGCCGCCGAGCGTGAACACGGTCGTCCAGCCCTCGGTGTCGATCTGCTCGCCGCCCGAGGCGTCGAAGCACAGCCGGGCCAGGTGCATCTCCGACATCGACCGCAGCACGGCGCCGAGGTTCTTGGACGCCGGGTCGGTGGACTGCTCCAGGTGGTCCACCACCTTGCCCAGTGAGGGGTCGGGCTCGTTGGAGATCGCGGCGACCGCCTGGATCATGGCGGACTCGCGCTCCTCCGACATCCTCGGCAGCAGCAGCCGCAGGGTCTCGGTCGCCATCGTCTTCTTCGTCGCGATGTCGTCGCCGAACGAGAACGGGTCGAGCAGCCCCGGCGCGGCCGACCCCAGCGGGATGACCCGCGCCTTGCGGCCCCGGTTGCGCAGGAGCCGTACGAGCGACTCGGCGTCGCCCTTGGGGTCGATGACCGCGATCGTGACGCCGCGTAGCGCCATCTGGTAGATCAGCAGCAGCGCGAGCGTCGTCTTGCCGCCGCCCGGCTCACCGGTGATCGCGATGGCCGTCGGGCGGTTGCGCGCCGCCGCGACGAGCGGGTCGAAGTGCACGATGCTGCGCGCCCGTCCCAGGGTCTCCCCGACGTACGGCCCGATCCAGCCGGCGTTCGACTCGTCCACCCGGTCGCCGAGTTCGACGGTCGCGGTGGCCATTCCGCCCGCGATCGTGCGCAGCGGCTGCCGCTGGGCGTACGCGTTGACCCGCAGCCGCTCCCCCGGCAAGGCCTCGCAGAACAGCGAGAACTGGTCGCCGGTGGAGTTGACGACGTCGATGCCGATGTCGCGGTAGTGCTCCACGACCGCCTCGACCCGCTGGATGCACATCTCCTCGGTCGGCGCGCTGACGCTCAGCCGGTGCCAGCCGTACACGAACGGCAGACGCTCCTTGGTGATGCCGTGCTCCAGCATGCGGGCGGCGTCGATCTGCTCGGCCAGCGCGAGCGGCGCCTCGGCGCCCGCCTCGCGGATGTGGCTGTCCATGTCGCGGGCGTGGGCCAGCTTGCGCGCCACGTCCTTGCTCGCCCTGACCGGGGGGATCAGCCGCATCCGGCTGGAGACCTCCACCGGGAACGGCAACTGGTCGGCGAAGTGCAGCCACGGCTCGCCGTCCGGGAACGGCATGAGGTCGGGGAACCGGGCGAACGACAGGTGCGCGGTGTAGGAGTCTCCGGCCGGCTGCACGATCCGCAGCAGCGACCTGCCGTTGTGGATCTGCCCCTCGACCAGCGCCTCGATCTCGCCCTTGCCCCACCTGCGGCGCGGCGTGGCCGAGGCCAGCGGCTCGCCGAGGCCGCCCGCCGCCGCGTGCTGGAACAGCCAGGCGATCTCCGTGGAGGTGGCGTGGCGGGCGTACAGCGCGCTGGACGCCAGGGCCCGGCCGAGCCGCTCGGCGGCCTCGGTCCACCGGGCGATCTCCTTGTCCGGCACGTGGTCGTCCTCGATGCCGAGCGCCTTCTCGCTGCGCTGGTAGAAGCCGAAGAGCTGGGCCAGCACGCCGGTGCCGAGCTGCGCGCCACGCGGCCCGAGCCGTACGCCGAGGTAGACCTCCTTGCTCCAGAAGTCCTTGGCCCAGACGTGGCGGTACATCTCCTCCAGGTACTCCCGCCAGCCCGGGCCCTCGTCCGAGGTCGAGTTGAGCGCCATCGCCCAATCCGCCGCCGGGTAGGCCCGGTGCGCGATCCGCAGGTGCACCTCGGCGTCGGGCATCCTGATCGCGGCCAGCGCGATCGTGATGTTGGTGGCCAGCGCCTCGCGCTCCTCGGGGGTGAGGAACTCGTAGCTCACCGTCGGCAGCCGGAAGTAGGCCCAGGCCGCCGAGTCGGTGAGGAGAACGCGATCGTCGAAGTAACGCACCGCGAGGCGACTGCGCGCCCTGCTCATCGACCTCTCACCAGCTTCCTCGCTCGCCCCTCATCTGGCCACCTCCTGCTTCGCCTGGACAGCCGCCAGGCCGCTCACGATCACACCCGCAAGCGCAACGTACGCCCTGCGGCCGCCCATCCGGAGGTGATTGACGTCGACCGGTCCCGGCCGCCCGGGTGCCAGCTCGTCCTCCCAGGGCACCCGGACGATCGCCCGGCAGCGGCCGCTGGCCACCGCCTCGGCCTGCTCCACGTCGGGGAGGCTGCGGCGGCTCACGCCGTTGATCACCATCACGGCGCGACGCCGCAGGTCGGAGCAGCCGTGCCCGTCGAGCCACTCGTAGGTCATCGCCACCGCCTCGGAGGCGTCCTCGCTCGCGGGGGCGACCAGCACGAGCTGGTCGGCGTACGGCAGGAGCCGGGCCGCCAGCGCGGCCGCGGGGTCGATCACGGTAAGCCGGTAGTGCCGGTCGAGCGCGGCGAGCGTCCTGCGCCAGTCGGCCAGGAACGCGCGTTCCGCCAGGCGCTGCGTCACCCGGTCGTCGGTGTCCGCCCCGACGACCTCCAGTCCCGATTCGCAGCGCGTCGTGTACGCCCGCATGCCGAGGTAGCCGGTCACCTCTTCCGAGCCCTCGATGAGCGAGCTCAGCGTCTCGGGGGACTCGGCGGCGATCCTCGTCGTGAGCGTGTCCTCTCCGGTGTTCGCGTCGAGCGCGAGCACGCGGTCGTCTCGATAACGGGCCAGTGTGTGGCCCAGCATTAACGCCGTGGTCGTCTGCCCGGCGCCGCCCGTGCAGCCGAGCACCATGATCCGCCTGCTCGTGCTGAGCGGGATGCGGGTGCGGGCCTCGTCGACCTCCATGCCGTCCGTACGGCTGCCGCCCACGACGACCTGCGCCAGCCGCCGCCAGCCGCCCGAGGTGTCACGCCCGACGACGGCCTCGACGCGGCGCAGCCGCGGCGGCTCCTCGTGCGCCGGCCTGCCGGGGGTGGCCGTCCCCGGGGTGGGCAGCGACGGCCGGGCGGGACCTGCCGGGCCGACCGCTCGGGGCCCCGCGGGCACGGCCCGGATCGACACTGCCGCCGGACCCGCCGGAGGCGGCGGCACGTCCCCCTTGCCGGTGGCGCTCTCGTACGGCCTGGACCCCGGCGCGTGGGGCGGCCTGATCCAGGTGGCTGTGTCCTCCTGCGTGACCTCCGCGGCTTCCCTGGTCTCCCTGGTCTCGGCGGCCTCTGCGGCCTCGGCGGCCTCTGCGGCCTCGGCGGCCTCTGCGGCCTCGGCGGCCTCTGGGGCCTCCGCGGAAGGGGCCGCTGCCGGAGGTGCCGCTGCGGACGCCACCTCCTCCATCGCGGCCCGCCCGGCCGCCACGCCCTCGTCCGGCTCCGCGTCCCCCGTGGGCGCGGGCACCTCGCCCGATGCGCCGCCCGGCACGCGGGGGCGCACAAGCCGCGGCGGACGGCCCTTGCGATGCTGCTCGAGCGCCTCGTCGTCCCGCTGCGCCGTCGTTTCCCGGCGCGCGGCCTCGGGCCCCCGCGGCGTCGCTGCGGCATCGGCGGGAGGGACCGGGTCAGGGACGCTCAGGTCGTCGGCACCCTCCCCACCGGCCTCGGCGTCTTGTGCACGCTCGTCGCGAGCACGCTCGTCGTGAACGTGCTCCTCGTGCGCGGGCTCTTCCGTCGCCGGCTCGATGAGGGAGGCCACACCGGACGGCCGTACAGCACGGGGTTCGGCCGAGGCGGCGAGCCTGCGCAGGCGGCGCAGCGTCTCGGTGCCGATGGGCGGGACGGCCGGCGCCTCCGCGGCGTCGGCGGGAGCGGCAGGGGGCGCCTGCCGGCCAGAGCCCTGCTCATGCCCCTCATCGCTCTGGTGACTCTCGTGACTCTCGTGGCTGTCGTGACTCTGGTGGAGGTCACGTTCCTCGCCGTGTCCCTCATGCGGCTCGCGTTCGCGATCCGGGCCGGTGACGTGGCCGGTCTGCGGCTCCGCGGGGAGCGCGGGCGGTGCGGGCGGCGTGGACGGTGCGGACGGCTCCGCGAGGTAGAAGACGCGCTCACCGGTGGCGCCGGCCCGGGTGGCGGCACCGCTGCGGGAGAGGGTCACGGGAGGTGTGTCGGTGACCGGTGCGGCGGCGGCCGCCGCGGCGGCCACGGCCGGGCGTACGACACGCGAGGGGTCCACCTGGTGCGCGCCGACTCGCCCGGCGGCGCCCGAGCCCGCCCGTGCGCCGGTCCTGGGGACCTTCGGGACGGGCACCTTGACCGAGACCGCGCGGCGCGCCTTGCGGGCCGCCTTGGCGTGCGCCGCCGCGGCGGGCGGCGTGGTCCGCCAGACACGCGCCGTGAAGGCGACCTCGTCCGGCTCGTCGAACGGGGCCATGCGGCACCAGGTGCGGGGCTCGCTCATGTAGCGGAGCTGCGACTGGAGCAGCTCGGTGAGGCGCTTGCTCTCGATGACGGGACGGGTGGAGAGCCAGGTGAGCACACCTGGAGGAACGAGGTAGATGACGTGCCAGGGGGCCGCGAACGGCAGTCCGATCAGGTAGAGGAAGACCCACCACGGCACGGAGACACCCACGAACACACCGATCCAGACGACCGGAAGCGGCATCGGCAGCCGTAGGTCGTACAGCTTGTACAGCCGCTTCTCAATACGCCAGATATTGGTATATGTGGGCAGATCCACCCCGAACCTCCTCTCCGCCCGATCACTTGATGCCAAGCGCGCCCGCGATCGCCTTCGCCGTCACCTCGATGATGTTGGGAACGTAGAAGATCACGCCGATCGCGATCGCCAGGATGATGAACTGGACGAACCTGGTGATCTCGCGGGTGAAGAGAAAGAAAATCGCCACGACGGAGACGACCGCGAGGAAGAGCGGAGCGAAGAACTTCCGGAGGAAGTCGGCGAGACCTTCGGTGTTGATGCCCGTCGTCGGCGCCGGTGACGGCGCTGCCAGATCAAGGACGTGGTCCGCGATGGTCTTCAGTATCAACTCTCGCCCTCCCGGGGGTATGGATCAGCGATGTCTTTGCTGGGCATGCGCTACCCCACGGACCGGTTCGCACCCTGGATGTCCCTGACGAACCACTTGCCGCCCTGCTTTTCGATCGTCAACTGATAGGCCTGCTCGAGACCGGCCGGCTGCGCCGCCGGATCCTGCGACGGGCTCGCCACCGCCGCCGACTGTCCGGACGCCACCGCCCACACGACCACCGCCGTGACCTTCCTGCTGTCGGCGCCGCCCGGCGGGACCACCACGTCCTTCAACTCGGCGAGGGTGAACTCGCCGTTGAACCCGTTGACGGTCACCCCGCTCGCGACGTACCGCTGGAGGTCGACCTGGTTGCCCGCGGCGTACGCCTTGAAGAAGCCTTCGAGCTGGGGACGCAGTTCGGCCTCGGTGGCGGAGTCGCGGTCGGGGTCCGGAAGCTGCGGCAGGCCCGCCGGCCCCGGCGCGGGCAGCAGAGCCGGCTGGGCCGAGACCACGAACCTGCTGTTGTCGTAGTAGACGGGCACGGACAGCAGACCCCGGCTGCCCCCCGACTGGTACGTCACGGTCACCCGGGCGTTGTGGTCGTCGACCACGTCGATCCCGGCGAACTGGAAGGCTCCCGCCGACATGCGTCCGTAGCCGTTCCAGCCGAACTGCTCGTCGGCGCCTTCCGGCAGGAACGACTTCAGCCGTTCCGCGCGCTGCTGGGGGTTGGCCGCGTCGTAGTTGAGGTAGACCGCCGCGAACTGGTTGGCGAAGGCCGCGGCCTCCGTCACCGGGAAGCCGGACGTGGCCGTGCCGGTGGGGGTCACACCGGCCGGGTCGTCCTGCGTCAGCCGCTCGAACGGAGCGCGGACGCCGTTGACCACGACGACGACGATCAGTGCCCAGAGGATGACCCGGCCGGTCCAGACGAGCCAGCGGCCTCCACCGCCACTCCAGCCTCTGCGGCGGGGGGCCGTGCCGTGCGCGGCACTCGCCGCCTCGAAGCCTTCCAGTGGGTACGGGTCAGGGTCGCCAGCGATCCGAGGATCCTGCTGGACGTCTGACCTGCGAGCCATCACGCCTCCGCTCGCGCCGATCCCTCCGGCTGGCGCGGTTTCCTCTTGCTCTCGATCCGGTTAACCGCATTGAAGTATTCACCCTAGCGGTCTCGCCAATTCTTCCAGGTAAGCCACGCCCATGGTGCAAGCATCGCCGCGACCGAGCAAACCGGGTCTACATCCCGTAGAGACGCCCCACAGCTATCCACTCCGCGGAAAAGCACGTTACGCCTGGCCAGCGGGGGCATCGATTACCTAACCGCCACCTATTGCTGTCTTCGCAGCTCGCAGGCATAACGAAACCGACCGTACGCGCCACGACGGCCCCGCGCGGGGCGGGGCCGTCGTGTCTCGAACTACGCCTGCGCCCTCACTGGCACGCCTCGGAGGAGGACGAGGAGGACGACTCACTGGACGTCGGCGGGACGCTCTCCGGACCCGAGATCGCGGGCGGGACGTTCTCCGGAGCACTGCCCAGAGCGCTACCCGGAGCGCTCTCCGGCAGCGAGGAGCTCTGTGACTGGCCCGCAGACGACTGCGACTGCGATCGCGCCTGCTCCGACAACCGCTGCTGCGCACGCTGGGACATCTGCTCGATGCGCTGCTGCGCGCTCGCCGCCTCCTGCATGACCTGCTGTCTGGCGCTGCTCGCCTCGTTCCTGATGCTCTGGCGGGCCTCCTCCGCCATCTGCTCCATCGACGCGCCCATGCCCGGGAACGCCTCGCTCCGCAGGCTCGAACCGCTGTACTGGCTGGAACCGCTGTATCGGCCGGCAGACCACTGCGCCGGGAACGCCGCGACCGTGATCCTCGGCACGCCGATCGGCACCGTCCCGGCCACGGGTACGGCCTCGGTCGCCAGCAGCGGCTCGCTTATGGTCGTGGTGTACGACGTCGCCCGCCTGCGGCGCCCACGCCGCTCCCGGGGCGCCGGTGGCCGCGGAGGCGGTGTCGCCGAGAAGCGCGATTCCGCCGGCCGTGAGCGTCGAGGCGAAAATCGCCGCGAGAGCCGGCTGTCTGGATTTCCGCTGCATGGTCGCCCCCTTGGGCCCGATCGGGCCTCGCCAGGTCGGGCCACCTCGGCTTTTCCCGGTGCCCGAATTCGGCCGGCATCCCCTTCCGCCGTGCCGGATTACGACAGCGAAGAGATTTGTCACGAAAAGGGATTCAAACGGCGACTACGCACCAAACGGCCTCGTCTCGAGGCTTCAAGGAGCATCACGAATGCGTCTAGGGCAGTCGGCCCAAGCGTTTCCGCTGGCCATGGAGGATCTGCCGGAGGGAGGGCCGCAGCGGGTGATGCCGCTCACCGCCATGACCGCCGCTTTGCCCGACCCGGCCGTTTCAGGGCCGTTGGAGATCGTAGGCGACGTCCGACACGCAGACCGTCCGGACTCGCGCACGGCCGGCGACTCGATGTGCAGCGGCGGCACGCCGAGCTCGTCGGGATGGGGCAGGTCCAGCTCTCTGCGGTGGCGCCGGACGTGGTCGACCAGAACGTTGCGGGCGATGACGAGCAGCCACGCGGCCGGGTTCCCGCCGCGCGAGCCCCCCGCGTTCTTGTGTCTGTCACAACAGACCAGACGCGGCCGGGGCAGGGATGGTCACCCACCTCTTCCCGGGATGCTCGAAAATGTCGTGCAGTCCGCCGGGCAGAGCAGGAAGGTTGCAGAGGTGGCCATACCGCAGCAAGAGCACCTGGTACGGCAGGCGACGACGTCCGACGCCGCTGTCGTCGCCGAGTTGCTGGACGCTTTCAACCGCGAGTTCGACGCGCCGTCACCGGGAACGGAGGTGCTCACGGCACGCCTGCGCGGGCTGATCGCCGGGGACCACCTCGTCGCCCTTCTCACCGGCGAACCGGCCGTCGGCGTCGCGGTTCTGTCCTTCCGGCCCAACGTGTGGCAGGAGGGTCCGGCCGCGATCCTGGACGAGCTGTATGTGCGGCCCGACATGCGCGGACAGCGGTTCGGGCACGCCCTCCTCGAAGAGGCGTGCCGCCTCGCAGGGGAACGCGGCGCGGAGGCCCTCGAGATCAACGTCGACGGTGAGGACACCGACACCCGCCGCTTCTACGAGGCGCACGGCTTCGCCAACAGCGAGCCCGGGGCGACCGAGCCGATGTTCTACTACTACCGCGACCTCGTCTGAGAACGTTCAGACGTTGAAACGGAACTCCACGACGTCACCGTCGCGCATCACGTAGTCCTTGCCCTCGATGCGGGCCTTGCCCGCCGCCCTGGCGGCGGTCATCGAGCCCGCCTCCACCAGGTCGTCGAACGAGATGACCTCGGCCTTGATGAAACCGCGCTGGAAGTCGGTGTGGATGACCCCGGCGGCCTCGGGAGCGGTCGCGCCCTTGCGGATCGTCCAGGCCCGGGCCTCCTTGGGCCCGGCCGTCAGGTACGTCTGCAGGCCCAGCGTCTCGAAGCCGACCCGGGCGAGCTGGGAGAGGCCCGACTCCTCCTGGCCGACCGACTGCAGCAGCTCCAGCGCCTCGTCGTCGGGCAGCTCGACCAGTTCGGACTCGATCTTGGCGTCGAGGAACACGGCCTCCGCCGGCGCCACGATCGCCGAGAGCTTGGCCCGCAGGTCGGCGTCGGTCAGCTCGTCGGCGTCGAGGTTGAAGACGTAAAGGAACGGCTTGGCCGTGAGGAGGTGGAGCTCACGCAGGTCGGCGAGGTCGATCCCGGCCGCCTTGCCCCCGGCGTACAGGGTCGTGCCGGTGTCGAGCAGCTTCGCCGCGGCCTCGGCGGCCTCCAGGAGGACCTTGCGGTCCTTGTTGTTGCGCGCCTCCTTCTGCAGGCGGGGCAGCGCCTTCTCGATCGTCTGCAGGTCGGCGAGGATCAGCTCGGTGTTGATCGTCTCGATGTCGCGCTCCGGCGCCACCTCACCGTCCACGTGGGTGACGTCGGGGTCGGAGAAGACCCGGATGACCTGGCAGATCGCGTCGGTCTCGCGGATGTTGGCGAGGAACTGGTTGCCTCTGCCCTGGCCCTCAGACGCACCCTTCACCAGGCCCGCGATGTCGACGAACTCGACCTTGGCCGGGAGGATGCGCGCGGAGCCGAAGATCTCCGCCAGCTTGTCCAGACGGGAGTCCGGCACGCCGACGATGCCCACGTTGGGCTCGATCGTGGCGAACGGGTAGTTGGCCGCCAGGGCGTTCCCGCTCTTGGTCAGGGCGTTGAAAAGCGTGGACTTGCCGACGTTGGGCAGGCCGACGATGCCGATGCTCAGGCTCACGTACCACGAGTTTAGGGGCCTCGGGGGGTGCGCCGGACATCGGCGGCTCGGCCCGCTCCCAGGCGCGCCTCCCTGTTTGGCACGCCAATGCCTGAAATCATCCAGACCGTGGATGTCGTGGCTCTCGCACTGGGACTGGTGATCGGCGCGGTGGTCGGCGCGGCGCTCGCCGGGATGCGGACCGCCGGCCGTACCGCTCAGGCGGCCGCCAGGGTGGCCGAGGCCGAGGCGCGGACGCGGGCGGCCGAGGACAAGGTGGCCTACATGGAGAACCAGCTCACCGAGCGGTTCCAGGCCATCTCCGCACACGCCCTCGACGTGGCCAACCTGCGCTTCCTCGAACTCGCCGAGAACCGGCTGAACACCACGAGGGCCGAGGCGGCCGGGGACCTCGACCAGCGCAGGCAGGCGGTCGAGAACCTGGTCGCGCCGCTGCGGGAGACGCTCGCCAAGGTGGAGAGCCAGCTCAGGGAGAGCGAGTCGGGCGCCCGCGCCGCCCGCGCCGAGCTGAGCAAGCAGATGGACTTCGTACGGGAGAGCTCCGATCGGCTCAAGGCCCAGACGGACGCGCTGGTGCGGGCACTCCAGCGGCCGGAGGCCCGGGGACGCTGGGGAGAGCTGCAGCTGCGCCGGGTGGCGGAGATCGCCGGGATGGCCCGCTTCTGCGACTTCGACGAGCAGGTGAGCGCCGTCACCCGCGACGGCGTGGTCCGGCCCGACATGGTCGTACGGCTCAGCGGCGGCAAGAACGTCATCGTGGACGCGAAGGTCTCGCTCGCGGCCTACCTGGAGGCGGCCGAGACCGCCGATCCCGAGTTCGCCTCGGCCCGGCTGGACGCCCACGCGCGGCACGTGCGCGAGCACGTGGACCGGTTAGCCGCCAAGTCCTACTGGCAGGCGTTCAATCCGTCGCCCGAGTTCGTGGTCCTGTTCATCCCCGGCGAGGCGTTCCTCGCGCCCGCGCTGGAGCGCGACCCCGGGCTGCTGGAGTACGCGATGCGCAGGCGCGTCCACATCGCCACTCCCACGACGCTCGTCACGATGCTCCGCACCGCGCAGTACGCCTGGCAGCAGACCGCGGTCAGCGAGAACGCCAAGGCCGTCTTCGATCTCGGCAAGGAACTGTACGAGCGGCTCGGCGGCCTCGGACGGCACGTGGACGGCCTGGGCAAGGCGCTCACGCGAGCGGTCACCGCGTACAACCAGACGGTCGGCTCGCTGGAGAGCCGGGTGCTGGTCAGCGCGCGGAGAATGAACGACCTCGGTCTCGTGGACTACTCGCTCGACGCCCCGTCGGCGGTCGAGGAGGTCCCCAGGCCGGTCGCCATCCCCGAACTCGAAGGTGAAGAGCGGGTAAGCCCCCCTCCCCCGCTTCGTCAGAACGGTAAATTGACGCGAGACTTGTCGTAAGGGGGGCCCGATGACAGGCACCGGTCGAGCGGGGCTGCGGCTGACCGCTCGGGGGGCGATCGTCATGCTCTTCGTGATCACTCTGGTGGGCATGCCGTTCCTGCCCGGGCCCGCGTTCGTGGCCGGTTGCCTCACGGCGGCCCTGCTGGTGCGTCCCCGGGACCTACTGCCGCTGGTGGTGACGCCTCCGCTGGTCTTCTTCGTCGCGGCGCTGCTGGTGGAAGTCGTGCGGGCGCTCAGGTCCGCTTCGATGCTCCAGACGTTCGGGCTCGGCATGTTCACCGCGCTGTCGTCCGGCGCGCCGTGGCTGTTCCTCGGGTCCGCGCTGGCGCTGGGGATCGCGTGGGTGCGCGGCCTGCCCGCCAACCTGAGGGAGTTGCGCGGCGCGCCGGCGCCCACACCGGCGCCGGCCTCCCACTCCCGTTCGCGCCGTGGCCGCGCCCGCACGTTCGACCCGGAGCCTGAGGGCTACTTCGAGCCCCGCGTGTACGGCAGGGCCGCCGACGAGTGACCCCGGGTCGCGGCCAGGCCGCGCCTAGACCGCGCGGAGGTCCTTGCGGAGCTCGTGGGGCAGGGCGAACCGCATGCTCTCCTGCACCGACTCGACCTCCTCGACCTCGGTGAAGCCGTGGTCGGCCAGCTTGGCGAGCACTCCCCGCACCAGTTCCTCCGGAACGGAGGCGCCGCTGGTCAGGCCGACCGTGCGCACGCCCTCAAGCCACTCGTCCCGTACGAACGAGGCGTCGTCGACGAGGTAGGACGCGGCGGCGCCGTAGTCCTTGGCGACCTCGACCAGCCGCTTGGAGTTCGAGGAGTTGGCGGAGCCGACGACGATCACCAGGTCCGACTCGGCGGCGATCTGCTTGACGGCCGTCTGCCTGTTGGAGGTGGCGTAGCAGATGTCGTCGCTCGGCGGGTCGATGAGGTTCGGGAACCGCGACCGCAGCCGGGAGACCGTCTCGGTGGTCTCGTCCACCGACAGGGTCGTCTGGGAGAGCCAGACGACCTTCTCCGGGTCCCGTACGGACACGCCGTCGACGCCGTCGAGCCCATCCACGAGCTGGATGTGCTCGGGCGCCTCACCGGCGGTGCCCTCGACCTCCTCGTGCCCCTCGTGCCCGATGAGCAGGATGTCGTAGTCCTTGGCCGCGAACCTCTTGGCCTCGTTGTGCACCTTGGTCACCAGCGGGCACGTCGCGTCGATCGTACGGAGACTGCGGCTCGCGGCCTCCTCGTGCACGGCGGGCGAGACACCGTGAGCGGAGAAGACGACGATGGCGCCCTCGGGGACCTCCTCGGTCTCCTCCACGAAGACGGCGCCGCGCTCCTCCAGCGTCTTCACGACGTGGGTGTTGTGCACGATCTGCTTGCGCACGTAGATGGGCGCGCCATACTGCTCCAGCGCCCGCTCGACCGCCTGCACCGCACGGTCGACACCCGCGCAGTAGCCGCGGGGCTTGGCGACCAGGACACGGCGGGTCGCTGAGGTCTGCACGTCCATGTTCCTATGCTATGTGGAACGCGAGCCGCCTCTTGACCCTGGTCTTGCAAGACTGGGGGTACCAGATACGCATCTCCCCGGGAGCCAATATGTCCGTCCTTAAGGCAATAACGAAACCTCTACGTGATTTGCCGGTCTTCGTACTTCAGACCGCTCTGAACGGGGTCGGACAGGCGTTGCTGGTCGGCGACAAGATCAAGACCACCATCAAGGAGCGCTTCGCCGGTGGCGAGGCACAGGACGGCGAACGCCCCGAGACCGCCGAGGCACCGCGGCCCGAGCAGGCCGCCGGGGAGCGCCCCGCGCGCCGGGAGCCCGTCATCTTCGCCCCCCGCCCGAGCAAGGCCGAGCAGGCCGAGGCGGTGACCACCGAGCCTGTGAAGACCGAGGCTGTGAAGACCGAGGCCCCGGCCACGGAGACGCCGGCCGCGGAAGCGCCGGCCACGGAAGCGCCGGCGGCGGAGACGGCCCCGGCCGAGCCCGTGAAGGCCGTGGAGGCCGTGGAGGCCGTGGAGGCCGTGGAGGCCGTGAGCGAGCCGAAGCCCGAGGCCGCGCCTGCCGCCGAGGCCGAGAAGCTCGACCTGCCGGCCGTGCCCGTCGAGGTTGAGCCCCCGGCCGTCGCCGAGGTGGCGGACCGGACCGCCGCGCCCAAGAAGCCGCGCACCCGCCGCAAGGCCACCACCGAGGCCACCGAGACCACCCAGGCCACCGAAACCACCGGGGCCGCGACCACGGAAGAGGCCGCACCCGCCGAGGCCAAGAAGCCGCGCACCCGCCGCAAGGCCGCCGCCGAAACCACCGAGGCCGCGACCGAAACCGCCGATAGCACGACCACCGCGGCGCCGAAGGCCACCAGGACCCGCAGGAAGACCGCCGCCAAGCAGGCGCCGGAGAGCCCTGCCGAGGCGCCGGCGGAGCAGCCCAGCACGGAGGCGGCCGAGCCGGGTCAGCAGCCCGTGGAGCAGCCGGCGGCGGAGGCGACGACCGCCGAGACGGCGGAGCCCATGCCGGGCTACGCGAACCTCTCCGTGGCGTCGCTGCGGGCGCGGATGCGCGGCAAGTCGGCCGAGCAGGTGCACGCGCTGCTGGACTACGAGCAGGCGCACCTGAACCGCCCCGAAGTGGTCCGGATGTTCCAGAACCGGCTGTCCAAGCTCCAGTCCGAGGCCTGATCCCGAGCCGCGCCCGCCCGGCCGTACGCCGGGCGGGTGACGGCGCGTCCTCCGCCCGGTCGCCTGTGGATTGTCGGACGGTGCGGCTAGCCTTCAGGTGCGAGCCGGGCCAGGCGAGGAGGGCATTTGAGCGCGAAGACGTCCCCTGAGGCGCCGCTGCCGATCAGGTCGGTGCTGCAGATGGTCGCCCAGTGGATCGGCAAGCTGGGCACCGTCTGGGTCGAAGGGCAGATCACCGAGCTGACCGCCAGGGGCGGCACCGTCTTCCTGACGCTCCGCGATCCCGTGGCCAACGTCTCCGCGCGGATCACCTGCGCGCGGGCGGTCTACGAGGCGAGCGTGCCGCGTCCCGTCGACGGCGCGCGCGTCGTGATGCACGTCAAGCCGGACTTCTGGGTCAACAAGGGCTCGTTCGCGTTCACTGCCCTGGAGATCCGGCCGGTCGGCATCGGCGAACTGCTGGCCCGGCTCGAACGGCTCCGCCAGGTCCTCGCGGGCGAGGGCCTGTTCAACGTCGACAGGAAGAGGCGGCTGCCGTTCCTGCCGGGCACGGTCGGGCTCATCTGCGGGCGTGATTCGGCGGCGGAGCGTGACGTGCTGGAGAACTCCCGCCGCCGCTGGCCCGCCGTCCGGTTCAAGGTGGAGCAGGTCGCCGTCCAGGGATCGTACGCCGTGGGCGAGGTGACCGAGGCGCTGCGCAAGCTCGACGCCGACCGAGAGGTCGACGTGATCATCATCGCCAGGGGCGGCGGCTCCCTCGAAGACCTGCTGCCGTTCTCCGACGAGTCGCTGGTGCGGGCCGTCGCGGCCTGCCGTACGCCGGTGGTGAGCGCGATCGGCCACGAGCAGGACAGTCCGCTGCTCGACCTCGTGGCCGACGTGCGCGCCTCGACTCCGACGGACGCGGCCAAGAAGGTCGTGCCCGACGTGGGCGAGCAGCTCACGCTCGTCCACCAGCTCAGGGACCGGGGCCGCCGGGTGCTGCGGGGCTGGGTCGAGCGCGAGATGTCCTGGCTCGAGTCCGTACGCTCCCGGCCGTCCCTGGCCGATCCCGTCCGGGAGCTCGACCGGCGGGCCGAGCAGGTCGACGCGCTGCGCGAGCGGTCCAGGCGCTGCCTTTCGGCGTCCCTGGACCGCTCGGCCGACTCGCTGGAACATCTCCGGGCCCGACTCGTGGCCCTGTCCCCCGCCGCCACGCTGGAGCGCGGCTACGCCATCGCGCAGCGTCCTTCCGGAGAGGTCGTCCGCCTGGCGGCGGACGTCAAGCCGGGCGACGAGCTCACGATCCGCTTCTCCGACGACCGTGTGACGGTGACCGCCCAGGACGCGTGACCCGGGCGCACCGGGTCGCGGCGAGGTCAGATCGCGAGGCGCACGTCGTAGGCGCCGAGCCAGGCGTTCATCTGCAGGATGCCCTCCAGCGACGTCCGGGCGCCCTGCAGGCTGACCGCGGCCATGGGCTGGTCGAGCATCGTACGCACCTTGCCCGCGTCCACCAGGCAGCCGATGGCCGGGGCTCCGTCGAGCACGCGGGTCACCTCGGCGCGCAGCGCACGCTCGTACGCCGGGTCCTGCGTCGAGGGGTACGGCACCTTGCGGCGCTCGACCACCGACCGGGGCAGCACGTCGGCCGTCGCCGCGCGCAGCAGGCTCTTCTCGTGCCCGTCGAAGGTCTTCATGGCCCAGGGGGCGTTGAAGACGTACTCGACCAGGCGGTGGTCGCAGAACGGCACCCGGACCTCCAGGCCGACGGCCATGCTCATGCGGTCCTTGCGGTCGAGCAGGATCTGCACGAACCGGGTCAGGTGCAGGTAGCTGATCTCCCGCATCCGCTTCTGCAGCCCCGTCTCCCCCGGCACGCGAGGCACCTCGGCCAGCGCCCGCTGGTAGCTGTCCGCACGGTAGGCGGGGATGTCGAGCTTGCGCAGCAGTTCCTCGTTCAGGAACTCGCCCCGGCTGGACAGGCCCGTCTGGGTGTGGGTGGCGAGCCACGGGAAGGTGCCGGAGTTGACCGCTTCAGGGTCGTGGAACCACCGGTAGCCGCCGAACACCTCGTCGGCGGACTCCCCCGACAGCGCCACCGTCGAGTGCCCCCTGATCGCCTTGAAGAGCAGGTAGAGCGAGGTGTCCATGTCGCCGATGCCGAGCGGGAGGTCCCGCGCCCGCAGGACGGCCGCGCGTACGGCGGGGTCCATGAGGTCGGCGGAGTCCAGCACGATGTCCGTGTGGTCCGAGCCGACGTGCCGCACGACGTCGTGGACGTAGGGCGTGTCCGGGGTATCGCGCATGTCGTCGGCCTGGAAGTTCTCGCTGTAGCCGGCGAAATCGACGGAGAACGACCGCACCCCGCCCTGGCCGGCGAGCGCGCGGGCCGCCAGCGCGGTGACCGCGCTGGAGTCGAGACCGCCGGACAGCAGCGTGCACAACGGCACGTCGGAGATGAGCTGCCGCTCGACGATGTCGTCGAGCAGCTCCCGCACGGTCCTGATGGTGGTCCGCAGGTCGTCGGTGTGCTCGCGGGCCTCCAGCTGCCAGTAGCGGCGCTTGCTCAGACCCTCGCGCCGCACCTTCACCACCTGGCCGGGGCGCACCTCGTACATCCCCCGGAAGACGGCGCTCTCCGGCGTCTTGACGAAGGCCAGGATCTCGCGCAGGCCGTCGGCGTCGATCACCCGCTCGGCGAGCGGGTTGGCCAGGATGGCCTTGGGCTCGGAGCCGAAAAGCACCCCGTCAGGTGTCGGGTAGTAGTACAGAGGCTTGATCCCCATACGGTCGCGCACGAGCAGCAGTTCCTCGCGGCGGGCGTCCCAGATGGCGAAGGCGTACATGCCGTTGAGGCGGGAGACGAAGTCCTCACCCCATTCGAGGTACGCCTCCAGGACGACCTCGGTGTCGCTCTGGGTCCGGAACCGGTGGCCGCGCTGGGTGAGCTCGGCACGTAGCTCCCTGAAGTTGTAGACCTCGCCGCTGTAGGTGAGCGCGGCCACGACCTCGCCGCCGGCGTCGGCGGTCATGGGCTGGCGCCCGCCCTCGATGTCGATGATGGCCAGCCGCCGGTGGCCGAACGCGGCGTGCGGCGCGAGCCACATCCCCTCGGCGTCGGGCCCCCGGCACGCCATCGTGTCCGTCATGGCCTGCACGGTCTCCCGCTCGCGACGAAGGTCGCGTCCATAGTCCACCCAGCCGCTGATTCCACACATAGGATGACCCCCCGATCATCGCCCCCGAAGATGGTTAGTACATCTAAGTAACGGACAAACCATCCGATTTATGCCCAAACCGGGCACGGCTAAGAGGCCGCGGAGTGTCGGTCCCGGCCTCTAAGGTGGGGACGTGGCTGAGGACAAGCAGACCCCGTCGGACAAGCAGACCCCGTCGTACGAGCAGGCCCGCGAGGAGCTGACCGAGGTGGTGCGCCGTCTGGAGACCGGCGGGCTCACGCTGGAGCAGTCGATAGAGCTGTGGGAGCGGGGAGAGCGGCTGGCCGCGATCTGCGAGGAGTGGCTCCAGGGCGCCCGCGCGAAGCTGGCCGCCGCGATGGCCCAGCGCCAGGAGCCCCAGCCGAACGGCACCGAGGAGGCCCCCTTCTGACACCGGGCCACTCCGGACTTGCTCGTCTAAACCTGCCAGAGGGCGGCGAGCTGCCGGGTGGCCAGCCGGGACGGTACGGCGCGCAGCAGCATGTCGCGTAGCCAGGCGGCGATGCCGGTCTGGGAGGTCAGCCTCGACTGCCGGGCCGCCGCCAGCATCATGCGGTTGGCGCCGGGCCTGCGCTCGGCGTCGTAGCGCAGGAGCCGCTGGGCGACATCCGCCGGCTCCGCGTCGGCCAGGTGGCGGGTCAGCGCGGCGGCGTCTTCGAATGCCTGGCTGGCGCCCTGGCCGAGGTCGGGTGACATGGCGTGCGCGGCGTCGCCGAGGAGCGCGATCCTGCCGGTCGCGAACGAGGGCAGGGGTTCGGCCAGGCGGGCGATCGGGTCGACGTAGATGTCGTCGGGCGAGGTGGCCTCGATCAGTGCCGTGACCAGGGGGTGCCAGTCGGCCATCAAGGACAGCATCTGCCGGCGTGCCTCGTCCGTGCCTGGCGGCGGGCCGTGCAGGACGGAGTCGGTGAACCAGTACAGGCGGTCCTCCCCGACCGGGAACAGGCCGAACATCGCCCCGCTGCGGCGGTCGACCAACTGGCTGGTGAGCAGGTCCGGTGCCATGCCGGGAGGGCGGGGCAGCATGCCGCGCAGGTCCATCCGGCCGGTTCGCCGCAGCCCGGGGTGACCGGGGAAGAGCTGTGCGCGCAGCGTGCTGCCGATGCCGTCGGCCGCGATCACGGCGTCCGCTCTCGCGACGGGCTCGCCTTCGCTGATCACGGTGACCCCGGTGGAATCGGGCTGCAGACGCTCGATCGGGGTCGTGGTCCGCACCAGGCCGGGAGGCAGCGGGGCGCGCAGCGCCCGGTGCAGTTCCGCTCGGTCGATCATGGCGGGGGTCAGGACCACCTGCTGGGCCTGGGCCAGGTCGGTGACCAGCAGCGGCCGTCCGCGCCAGTCCCGCAATCCCCCGCGGGTCGTGTGCACGACGTGCTCGCGGACCTCTTCACCCAGCCCCAGCGCGTCCAGCGCGCGCAGCCCGTTGGGCATGACCACGATCCCGGTGCCCGCTTCCCGCAGCTCGGCGGCCCGTTCGACGAGTGTCACCTCGTGGCCCGCGCGATGCAGTCCCACCGCGGCCGCCACTCCTCCGAGCCCGGCGCCGACCACCACGATCCTCATGAGACCTCCCGCTCATTCACTACGATCGTACTAGTACGGCTATTGGTAGCGTATTGCCATGCCACCCACTAATCCGGCCCGTCGACAAGCCCTGACCGATGCCGCGATCGAACTGCTGGCGTCGTCGGGCGTGCACGGCCTGACCCACCGGGCGGTGGAGAAAGCGGCGGACCTCCCGCCGGGAACGGCTTCCAACTACTTCCGCACCCGTGAAGCGCTGCTGATGGCCGCCGCGGAGCGCATCGCCGAGTTGCATCACGCGGACACCGACCGGGCCGTCAAGCAGCCCGCGACGCTGGTCGACCTGCTGACGGAATCGTTGCTCACAGCGGCGACCACGCTGCGCAACCGCTATCTGGCGATCTTCGAACTGCAACTGGAGGCCGCGCGCCGGCCGGCGCTCGCCTCGGCTCTCGCGGGCCTGCAGGACACGGCATCGCTGGTCACCGCCGGGCACCACGAAGAACTCGGCCTCGACATTCCACGCGAGAAGATCCCCGCCATGATCGCGCTCTACGGCGGCGCGCTGTTCACCCTGGTCAGCGCGCCGCCGGAGCACGTCAGCAGGAACGTCGTCCAGAACATGGTCGAGGTCATCGTGTACGGCTGCGTTCAGCCGGCGTAAGCATGTCAGATGCCGGGGCGCCGCGCGTCGACCTCGATCTCGATCTTCATGCGGGGGTCGGCCAGACCACACTCCATCATCGTGGCGGCCGGCCGCACGTCGCCGAAGCGGCGGCGCAGCACCGGCCAGCACGGCTCGAAGTCGGCCCGGTCGGGCAGCAGGTAGCGCACCCGCACCACGTCGGCGAAGCCGCACCCCGCCTCGGCCAGTGCGGCCCCGATGTTGCGCAGACACTGCTCGGCCTGCTCCACGACGTCCTCGGAGATCGTCATGGTGGTGTAGTCGAAACCGGTCGTCCCGGACACGTGCACCCGGTCGCCGTCCACCACGGCCCGGGCGTAGCCGATCTGCTCCTCGAACGTCGAGCCGCTGAGGATCACACGTCGCTCCGTCATGCGCGGAACGCTAGGCCGACGCGCGGCGATACGTCTAATACATCCTCAGACATGGCCTGATATCTCTGTGCGTATGGAGCGCCCCGAACTCCCCCTGGCGCAATTGCACGCCTTCGTCGTGCTCGCCGAGGAACTGCACTTCAGCCACGCCGCGGCCCGCCTGGGCATCGCCCAGCCCCCGCTCAGCCAGCAGATCCGCCGCCTGGAGGACAAGGTCGGCCACGCGCTGTTCAGCCGAGAACCGGGACGCGTCGCCCTGACCGCGGCGGGCCGCGAACTGCTGCCCGCCGCCCGGCGTGCCCTCACCGATCTCGCCGACGGCCTGGCCGCCGCCCGGGCCGTCGGCAGCGGCCGGGCCGGGCGCCTGCGGGTCGGCTTCGCCGCCTCCCTCGCCCTGACCGTCCTGCCCGGTCTGCTGCGCGCGTTCCGGGAGCGATTCCCCGACGTCCGCCTGGACATCCACGAGATGACCACCGCGCCGCAGATCGCCGCCCTGCGCGACAAGGCCATCGACGTCGGCCTGCTGCGGGAACCCCCTGCCGACGACGCCGCCGACGGGGCGGAACTCGCCTTCAGGACGGTGCTCACCGAGCCCTTCGTGGCCGTGCTGCCGTCCGCTCATCCGCTGGCCGCCCTGCGGACAGTACGGCTCTCGCGACTGGCGGACGAGCCCTTCGTGCTCCTGCCCCGCGCCGCCGGCCCGCGGCTCCACGACCAGATCACCGGCCTGTGCGCGGCGGCGGGGTTCACGCCCCGGATCGTCCAGCGGGCGGTGGAATGGCAGACCGTGTGCGCCCTCGTGGAAACCGGCCTGGGCGTCTCCCTGGCCCCGGCGAGCATCCGGCGCATCCGGCTCAAGGGCGTCGCCTTCCGCACGGTCGAGCCCAACGCGCGCACCCGGGTCGCCGTCGGCTGGCGTGAGGACGACTAGAGCCCTCTGGTCGCGCACCTGCTGGCGACCGTCAGCCGGGATCCGGGTTCAGCCCGCTGACGACACCGGAGAAGGCTTGGCCTGAGGGGCGAGGGTCCGCACGAGGGCGGTCAGCTCGTCCCAGTCGGCCGTTCCGGTGACGACCACCGTGTGATCGGGGAAGACGCGGACCAGCGTCCGCTGGTTCTTGTCCTGACGGAACCGTTCCTCCCAGGTCACGCCGTCGATCTGGCGGCTCCCGCCGGGCTTGTCGGTGTTGGCCATGCGGTTCACGAAGTCCGCGGACGGTCTCTCGTCGCTCTGGGCGAGCATGGCGTGCTGCCGCTTGGCGGTCGCGAACCCCAGCCGCCACGTCACGGCGCCGTTCTTCTGGGTCAGTGACGAGCTGTTGGGCACCCAGTCAGGCAGCACCCGGCTCGGGGCGACGATTTCGTACGGCGCCGTGCGCGCCGCGTTGACCCGGTCGATGGAGAAGTCCACCCGGGGGATGTGCTCGGTGCGGCTCTGCGGCGTGATGAGCAGGAACGCTCCGACGGCGGCGAGGCAGACGAGGAGCGCGAATGCGTAGCCGTAGAGTCCCTGGGTGAATCGTCCCACGTAATGCGAGATTAGTCGGTGGAGCGGGCGGTGGCCGTACCGGCCTTCACGAGTGCCGAATATCGCCGATGATGCGAAGAGCGTCCTCGGCCATCCTCCGGGCCTGCTCCGGGTCGTCCGACAGCGTGACCTCCTGCACGACGGCCGCCAGGGCGCCGGTGACGACGACGACCAGGGCGTCCTCGTGCTCGAACAGCGCCGCGGTGCGCCTGGCCCACTGCCGGAGCCGGTCGCGCATGATGACCTCGAACCCGGGCGGGGCGTCGCCGCGCAGGAAGAGCGCGGCGAGATCGCGCTCGGCGAGGCAGCCCTCCAGGTAGGCCCGCGCGGCGGCGAGGAATTGGGGCATCGGGTCGGTTTCCCCGGCCGCCCGGGCCTCCTGCACGGCCTGCCGGGTGCGCTGGGTCTGCCGCTTCTGGAACTCCTCGAACAGCGTCAGGTAGAGGTCGGCCTTGCCGGAGAAGTGGTGGTACAGGCTGCCGACGCTGGCGCCGGCCTTGGCCACGACGTCGGTGACGCCCGCCTCGGCGAAGCCGCTCGTGATGAACGTCTCCTTGGCGGCGTTCAGGAGGGCTCCTCGGGTCGCCGCACCCCGCTCCGATGTGCGCATCATCACTTGTCGTTCGGTGTCGCCGCTCATGCGGCGACGATATCTCCGACCCGTCCGTTCCGGAGGTCCGCGACCGCAAATGGCCTCCTACCTGGCCCAACAGGTTCAGACCAATCGGACAAGAACGGCTTCGCGAACTACGATCGCTAGAACGGCACCTACCTAAAAGGGGATCAATGGCTGATCACGTACCGGCCGCTCTGGCGACGGGGGAACGCGCACCCGACCGCAACCTGGCTCTAGAACTGGTCAGGGTGACCGAGGCGGCGGCGATGGCGGCCGCGCGCTGGGTGGGACGCGGGGACAAGAACGGGGCGGACGGCGCCGCCGTGAACGCCATGCGCCAACTGATCAACACGGTCTCGATGAAGGGCGTCGTGGTGATCGGCGAGGGCGAGAAGGACAACGCCCCGATGCTGTACAACGGCGAGGAGGTCGGCGACGGGACCGGCCCCGAGTGCGACGTCGCCGTGGACCCGATCGACGGCACCCGGCTGTGCGCGCTCGGCATGAACAACGCGATCTCCGTGATCGCGGTCAGCGAGCGCGGCTCGATGTACGACCCGTCCGCGGTCTTCTACATGGAGAAGCTCGTCACGGGCCCGCAGGCGGCCGATCATGTGGACATCGACGCCCCGGTGGCCGACAACATCCGCGCCGTGGCGCGGGCCAAGGGCGCCAAGCCGTCCGACGTCACCGTGGTGATCCTGGACCGGCCCCGGCACGAGCGGATCGTCAAGGAGATCCGGGAGACCGGCGCCCGGATCCGTTTCATCACCGACGGCGACGTGGCCGGCGCGATCATGGCGGCGCGCAACGGCACCGGTGTCGACCTGATGCTGGGCATCGGTGGCACGCCCGAGGGCATCGTCGCCGCCTGCGCGCTCAAGTGCATGGGCGGCGTCATCCAGGGCAAGCTGTGGCCGCGCGACGATGAGGAGCGCCGCAAGGCCCTCGACGCCGGGCTCGACCTCGACCAGGTGCTCACCACCGACGACCTCGTACGCTCCGACGACGTGTTCTTCGCCGCGACGGGCATCACCGACGGCGAGCTGATGCACGGCGTGCGGTTCCAGGGCGGCGCGGCGGTGACGCACTCCCTCGTCATGCGGGGACGGTCGGGCACGATCCGCAAGATCGAGAGCGAGCACCAGCTCTGGAAGCTCGGCGCCTACAGCGCC
Source organism: Microbispora sitophila (assembly GCF_014892245.1). Classification (NCBI taxonomy): domain Bacteria; kingdom Bacillati; phylum Actinomycetota; class Actinomycetes; order Streptosporangiales; family Streptosporangiaceae; genus Microbispora; species Microbispora sitophila. The sequence continues at coordinate 182,147 of NZ_JADBGC010000010.1, forward strand.
ATCAACTTCGACACCGCCGTCTGAGACCTCAACGGCCGAACAGGCGGCGGCGGGGGCGCTTCGGCGAGCGGGCGACGACCTTGCCGCCGAAGACGAACCCGGCGAGCTCGATCACGGGCGCGTCCGGCGCGAAGTCGGTCGCGCCCGGCGGGAGCCGCACCTCGTTCCTGAGCGACCGGACGCGGGCGTCCGGGGCGGTCACGATCCGCACGCCCTCGGGGACCGTCAAGTTGACCGTGCCGGCCATGACCGCGAGCTGCACCACCACGTGCCGCGACTGGAGCAGCGCCTCGCACAGGTCCATCGTGACCGTGCCGCCCAGGGACGTCACCGGCACCTGGGAGGGCACGACCCACCGGCCGCCACGGGTCTCCGTACGGAAGAAGGCGGTGACGGGACGGCTGTCCACCCGGAACGGCTGGCTCTCCGGCGGCAGCAGATCCACGGTCAGCTCGGCCAGCTCGCCGAGGGTCCGCGCGGCCCAGACGCGCTCCACCCGTTCCTCGTGTTCCAGCGGCGTGAGCCGCCCGTCGGTGACGGCGTCCGCGAGCACCGCGACGATCCGCTCCCGATCGGCGTCGGAGGCCCGCAGCAGGGAGGGGTCGGGCGTGTCCGGGGTGCGCGGCGAGAGGAAGGCGGAGATCCACTTCACGGCTGAGGACTCGCTGCTGCTCACACCATCGAGAGTATGCGCTCCCCGCACGACGGTCACCATGCGACGCGGCGCGCGACGTCGACCCCCACGTTGACCGGGACTTCGTGGCCGCTTAGCGTGAGGAGGTGGTCGCGGGGGCGGTGACACGGCAGGTCGGCAACCTTCCAGCCGACCTGACGAGTTTCGTCGGCCGGCGGCGTGAGCTGGCCGAGATCAGGCGGCTGCTTTCGGCGTCGCGTCTGGTGACGCTCACGGGAGTGGGCGGCGTCGGCAAGACCCGTCTGGCCCTGCGGGCGGCCGCCGAGCAGCGCCGCGCGTTCGACAGCGTCTGTCTGGTGGATCTGAGCACCGTCACCGATCCCGCGCTCGTGGCGGAGACGGTGGCGGCGACCATGGGCGTACGGGACGAGTCGGCGGCCGGCCCGGTGGACGCGCTGGAGCAGGTGCTGTCCTCGCAGCGGACCCTGCTCGTGCTGGACAACTGCGAGCACCTGCGGGACGCCTGCGCCGTGCTCGCCGACCGGCTCCTGCGCGCGGCTCCCGAGCTGCGCATCCTCGCGACGAGCCGGCAGTCGCTCGGCATCACCGGCGAGCACCAGATGAAGATCTCGCCGCTGCCCGTCCCCGAGCCGGGCCGGCCGCTCGACCGCAGGTCGTTGGAGTTGTACGACGGCATCAGCCTGCTGACGGAACGGGCGGCGGCGGTCCTGCCCGGCTTCACCGTCACCGAGGACAACCACGCGGCCGTCGCCGAGCTGTGCCGCCAGCTCGACGGCATCCCCCTGGCCATCGAGCTCGCCGCGGTGCGGCTGCGGGCCCTGTCGGTGAACGCGCTCGTCGAGCGCCTGCGCGACCGCTACCGCCTGCTCACCGGAGGCAGCAGTACGGCGGTGCCGCGTCAGCAGACCCTGCACGCGCTGGTCGACTGGAGCTTCCAGCTGCTGCCCGCCGCCGAGCGGACGCTGTGGACCCGGTTGTCGATCTTCCCCTCGCACTTCGACCTGGACGCCGTCGAAGCGGTGTGCACCGGCGGCGGCATCGAACGCGACGACGTGCTCGACCTGCTCGACGCGCTGCTGGACAAGTCCCTGCTGCTGCGCGAGGAGCACGCCGGCGCGGTCCGCTACCGGATGCTCGACACGCTGCGCGAGTTCTGCCGCAAGCGACTCGGCGGGCCGGCGGAACGCCGGTCGCTCCAGCGGCGGCACCGGGACCACTATCTCCAGCTGGTGCGGCAGGCCGCCGCCGAGTGGTTCGGCCCCGACCAGTTCTCCTGGTCCAGGCGGCTGAACCTGGAGCAGGCGAACCTCCGCGCCGCGATGGACTGGTGCCTGCAGGAGCCCGGCGAGGCGGAGGCCGGGCTGCGCATGGCGACCTTGCTCACCGAGCCCTACTGGATAACCAACGCCTTCTTCAACGAGGCTCGCCACTGGCTCGACCGCACGCTGGCGGCGGCGCCGGAACGCACGGAGCTGCGCGCCCGCGCTCTGCTCTCCGACGCCTTCATGGCGCTCACGCAGGGGGACACCACGGCGGGCCTGCCCCTTCTCGACGAGGGCCGGGCGCTGGCCGAGGAACTGGGCGATCCGGAGATCCTGGCGCACGCGTCCCTGATCGCCGGGCTGGCGGCGCACTACAGGGGCGACTACGCGAGCTGCGCCGAACTGCTGAACCTGGCCCTCGTCGAACAGGAGGCCGCGGGTCACAAGAGCGGGATACTGATGTCCCTGACCACGCTGGCGGCGACATTGGGCCAGCTCGGCGACCGCGAGCGCGCGACGGAGCTGTTCGAGCGGAGCATCGAGCTGACCAGCAGCCACGGGGAGAGAGTCGGCCGGGCCTGGGCTCTGACGATCTTCGCGATCTACCTGTGGCAGTGCGGCGACGACGAGCGGGCGACCGCACTGGCGCGCGAGGGGCTGGCTCTGGGCCGCGACTTCGGCGACCGGCTGAACGCCGCGACGAACCTGCAGACGCTCGCCTGGCTCCTCACGGGGAAAGGCCGTAACGCGGAGGCCGCGCGGCTCCTGGGAGCCGTCGAGGAGATCGGACGCACGATGGGCCTGACCCCGACCAGGGTCAAGCGGTTCGCCGAGTTCCACGAGAACTGCTTGACCACGCTCCGGAGCAGGATGGGCGACAAAGCCCTCGGCCGGGAGCTGCGCCGGGGCCGCCGGATGACGCCGGACGAGGCGATCGAGGAGGCGCTCGGCGACCGGGCCGAGGGCGCGCCGACGCGGCCGGAGGAGGCGATCGTGGAGGCCGAGCCCACGCCCCCCGCGACGACGGTCTCCACGGCCGAGCCGTCCCCGCTCACCCGGCGGGAGCAGGAGATCGCGGAGCTGATCGCGCAGGGACGGAGCAACAAGGAGATCGCCTCCACCCTCGTCATCTCGCAGCGCACCGTGGAGGGCCACGTCGAGCACATCCTGGACAAGCTCGGCTTCGCCTCCCGGGCCCAGATCGCCGCCTGGATGGCCGCCCGCGAGGCAGGCGGCCGATCCTGACCGGCGCACCCCATTGACCGGGCGGGTGACGGCTCCTACGCTGACCAAAACTTGAACCCCCCTCATGTTCCTGGAGGCGTGCGATGCCGGCAGAGGACACGGTGCCTACTTCTCGCGACCGGCAGGCGCGGCTCGCCACGTTCGCGGTGTTCTTCGTCCAGGGCCTCACCTTCGCCACGCTGCTCACCCAGGTGGCGGCGCTGCAGAAGAAGCACGGCCTGTCGGACGGCGAGCTGACCATCCTGCTCCTCGTCGTCCCGGTGATCGCCGGGGCCGGGAGCGCGCTCGCCGGGGCCGCCGCGTCCCGGTGGGGCAGCCGCCCGATCCTGCGCCTGGTGCAGCCGCTCGCCTGCGCCGCCGTCGTGCTCGCGGGCCTCGCCCCGAACGTCCCCATGCTGGTGGCGGCCAACGTCCTGTTCGGCCTCGGCCTGGGCGGGGTGGACGCGGGCATGAACATGCAGGGCGTCGCGGTCGAACGCGAGTACGGCCGGGCGGTGCTCACCGGGTTCCACGCGCTGTGGAGCGTGGCGGCGGTCGTCGGGGCGCTGTGGGCCTCCGCGGCGGCCACGCTCGGCCTCGGCCTGCCCGTCACGTTCGCGATCGCCCTGGTCCCGGCCGCCGCTCTCGCCGTCCTCTCCTCGCTCTGGCTCTACCGGCCGGAGGAGGAGCACCGGGCATCCGCGGCCCGGGACGAGGACACGGGTGCGGGCAGGCCGGCCGGGGCCGCGTGGCGCCCGATCATCCCCCTCTGCCTGGCGATGGCGTTCCTCTACGTCGGCGACTCGTCGGTCTCCAACTTCGGCACCGTCTTCATGGACAAGGTCCTGCACGCCTCGGCGACCGTGATCCCGCTGGCCCTGGGGGCCTACCAGCTCACCACGTTCCTGGTGCGCGTCGGCGGCGACCTCGCGGTGCGCAGGTGGGGCCCGGCGGCCATCGTCCGCGCCGGGGGCTCCGTCGCGACGCTGGGCTTCATCGCGATCGTGGCGGCGCCGACGGTGCCGCTGGCGATCGCGGGCTTCGCCCTCACCGGGATCGGCCTGTCCGTCGTCGCCCCGCAGTCGTTCTCCGCGGCCGGCCGCCTCGACCCGGCGGGCACGGGCGTGGCGATCGCCCGGGTCAACATGTTCAACTACGTGGGATTCATCGTCGGAGCCGCGCTCGTCGGCGGCCTCGCCGACGCCTCCGGCTTCCGCGTCGCCTTCGCCGCACCGCTCGTCCTCGCCGCCGCGATCATCCTGCTCGCGCGCGGCTTCCAGCCGCGTACGGCCGACCCGGCCGCCGCGACCACCGTCGTCACCCCCTGACATTCCCCGCCAGAGCGCGTACGGCCTCGGTGACGCGGTGGGCGGGCAGGCGGGCGAAGCCGATCACCAGCCCCGGCGAACCGTGAGCCGGTGTCACGGCCTCCGCGGACAGGCCGGCGGCGCGGGCGGCCTCGGCCAGGCCTGACGGGTCGCCCCCGTCGTCCATCTCCGCGTACAGGTGCAGTCCCGCTGAGATGCCGCGCACGGTGATCCAGGGCAGGTGCTCGGCCAGGGCGCCGACGAGGGCGTCCCTGCGCCGCCGGTACTCCCGGCGCATCCGGCGCAGATGTCGGTCATACGCCCCGCCGGCGATGAGATGGGCGAGCGCGTACTGGTCGATGACCGGCGAGCCGAGGTCGAGTTCCCCGCGCGCGAGCCGTACGGCACGGGCGACGCGCGGCGGCGCCGCGATCCAGCCCAGCCGCAGCCCCGGAACGAGGGACTTGCTCACGCTGCCCGCGAGCACGACCCGGTCGGGCGCGAGGCCCTGCAGGCACCCGACCGGGTCGCAGTCGAAGCGGAACTCGGCGTCGTAGTCGTCCTCCAGCACGAGGGCGCCCGTGCGGGCCGCCCACTCGACCAGCGCGGCGCGGCGGGCCGGGGACAGGACGACGCCGGTCGGGTACTGGTGCGCCGGGGTCACCAGCGCGGCGTCGGCGTCACCGGGCAGGGCCCCGACGACGATCCCCTCCCGGTCGACGGGCACGGGGACGGTGTCCGCCCCGGCCCGGCGGAGCAGCGGTAACTGACGTGCGCTCGTCGGGTCCTCGACGGCCAGGACGACCCTGCGGCCCAGATCCCGCACCAGCGCCTGGACGGCGAGACTGAGCCCCTGAGCCACCCCGGTCACGATCATGACGTGGTCCGCCGGCGCGTCCGCCGCGCGCACCCGGCCGAGGTACGCGGCGAGTTCGCGGCGCAGGGCGGGCACCCCGCCGGGGTCGCCGTAGTCGAGCGCGTCGTTGGGCAGCGTGGCCAGGACGTGCCGGACGGCGGCGAGCCAGGCCTGCCGGGGAAAGGCGCCGAGGTCGGGTGAGGTGGGCCGGTGACCGTAGTAGGGCCAGCAGAGCGGTTCGTCCGGAATCTGCTCGGCGGCGGCGTGCCGTCCGGCCCCCGCCGCGACCCGGGTGCCGGCGCCGGTCCTGGATTCGAGGAGTCCCTCGGCCACGAGTTGCTCGTAGGCCTCGACGACGACGCCGCGCGACAGGCCGAGATCGCGGGCGAGGTCGCGGGTGGCGGGCAGGCGGGTGCCCGGGACGAGCCGCCCGGACCGGACGGCGTTCCGCACCTCGCGGGCGATCTGCCCGGCGAGCCCGCCCGCGGCCCTGTCGACCACGAGATGAAGATCGGCCATTGGTACACTCTAATGCCCCACGATTGGACCATGGCGCAGGACCAAGCCGTCCCTAGCATCACCTGACATGAACACTCATGTGGCCGGAGCAGCGGGTGCGATGTTCCTCGTGGGGACGTTGGCGGCGGTCTCCGGCGTTATCGCGGACTATCCGGTCCACGGGGGTCAGGCGCTCCGCTACGCCCTCGCCGCCGTGATCCTGCTCGCCGTCGCCAGGACCCGCGGGCTCGGATGGGTGCGGCTCCGGGCGCGCCAATGGGCGCTGCTCGCCGCGCTGTCGCTGACGGGACTCGTGCTGTTCAACGTCTGCGTGGTCGAGGCGACCCGCGCGGCCGGGCCCGCGCTGCCCGGCATCGTCCTCGGCACCGTGCCGCTTGCGCTCGCCCTCGTGGGCCCGATCTTCACGGGCGCCCGGCCGTCCCCGCGTGTCGTGGCCGCGGGTCTGGTGGTGGTCGCCGGAGCCTCGCTGGCGACCGGCGCCGGCAGCGGGAACGTGACCGGACTGCTGTGGTCGCTGGGAGCCCTGGTCTGCGAGCTCTGCTTCTCACTGCTGGCCCTGCCGCTGCTGCCGCTGATCGGCCCCCTCAGGCTGTCGGCCTGGACGTCCGCGCTGGCGGTGCCGTTCCTCCTGGTCGTCGGCGTCACCCTGGACGGCCGTCACGTGCTGCGCGTGCCGACCGGCGCGGAGGCTGCCGGCCTGGCCTACCTCGCCCTGGTGGTGACGACCGTGGCGTTCTTCCTGTGGTATCGCTCGCTGCCCCACCTGGGCGCGGACCGGGCGGGGCTGTTCGCCGGGATGATCCCCGTCGGCGCGCTCGCCACGGCCGCCTTTCTGGGGATCGCCGTCCCCTCCGCGGCCGACCTGGCGGGCGCGGCCCTCGTGATCAGTGGGATCGCCCTCGGGCTCCGCTCACCCTCACCTCGTCGTCCTGTTCGATCCTTCGCGGCTCGTCGCGCGGCACCGCTCGCGCCCCGGGAGGGGACCACCAGCTGATGTCGCCGTCCTTGACCTGCCGCAGCACGAGCGTGAGCAGCGACACCGCCAGGGCCACGAGAATGCCGATCGCGAAGATGACCATGACCCATACCTCGGCGTTCATGACCCCTCCCCCCTGTGCTCTATGTCTCAATTATCCCGCTTTGCGGCCGAATGTTCAGTATGAACTTATTCAAAAGCTACTCACGGCCCGGCATGATGACCACGGCCCGCGCGCCGTACGCTGTGCAAAGACCATGGGCGGTCCGCGCGGCGGGCGCGCCCGACCAGGCAGACCACGAGGAACCGAGGACGATGCCGGAGTTCGACTACACCGACCTGCTCCCGCTTGGACCGGACGAGACGGAGTACCGCCTGATCACCACCGAGGGGGTGCGGGTCACCGAGGCGGCCGGGCGCAGGTTCCTGGAGGTCGAGCCGGAGGCCCTGCGGCTGCTCACCGAGACCGCGATCCACGACATCTCGCACTACCTGCGGTCGTCCCACCTGGCCCAGCTCCGCAAGATCGTCGATGACCCCGAGTCGAGCGGGAACGACCGCTTCGTCGCCCTCGACCTGCTCAAGAACGCGAGCATCTCGGCCGGCGGCGTGCTGCCGATGTGCCAGGACACCGGCACCGCGATCGTCATGGGCAAGCGCGGCCGGCACGTGCTGACCGACGGGCGCGACGCCGAGCACCTCAGCCGCGGCGTGTATGACGCCTACACCAGGCTCAACCTGCGCTACTCGCAGATGGCGCCGCTGACGATGTGGGACGAGAAGAACACCGGCTCCAACCTGCCGGCGCAGATCGAACTGTACGCCGAGGACCCGGGCGGCCACCCGGACGCGTACAAGTTCCTGTTCATGGCCAAGGGCGGCGGCTCGGCCAACAAGTCGTTCCTCTACCAGGAGACCAAGGCGGTCCTCAACGAGAAGCGGATGCTCGCCTTCCTCGAGGAGAAGATCCGCTCGCTCGGCACCGCCGCCTGCCCGCCGTACCACCTGGCGATCGTCGTGGGCGGCACCAGCGCGGAGTACGCCCTGAAGACCGCGAAGTACGCCTCGGCCCGCTACCTCGACTCCATCCCCACCGAGGGCGCGCCGAGCGGGCACGGCTTCCGCGACCTGGAGATGGAGAAGAAGGTCTTCGAGCTGACCCAGAAGCTGGGCATCGGCGCGCAGTTCGGCGGCAAGTACTTCTGCCACGACGTGCGGGTCATCCGGCTGCCCAGGCACGGCGCGTCCTGCCCGGTCGCCATCGCGGTGAGCTGCAGCGCGGACCGCCAGGCGCTGGCGAAGATCACCCCGGAGGGCGTCTTCCTGGAGCAGTTGGAGACCGACCCCGCCCGCTTCCTGCCCGACACCACCGACGAGCACCTCGGCGGCGATGTGGTCAGCGTCGACCTCAACCGCCCGATGCCGGAGATCCTCGCCGAGCTGAGCAAGTATCCGGTCAAGACCCGGCTGTCGCTCACCGGCCCCCTCGTCGTGGCCCGCGACATCGCCCACGCGAAGATCGCCGAGCGGCTCGACGCCGGCGAGGACATGCCGCAGTACATGAAGGACCACGCCGTCTACTACGCCGGCCCGGCCAAGACCCCCGAGGGCTACGCGTCCGGCTCCTTCGGCCCCACCACCGCCGGGCGGATGGACTCGTACGTCGAGCGCTTCCAGGCGGCGGGCGGCTCGATGGTGATGCTGGCCAAGGGCAACCGCTCGAAGCAGGTCACCGAGGCGTGCCAGAAGTACGGCGGCTTCTACCTCGGCTCGATCGGCGGTCCCGCCGCCCGGCTGGCCCAGGACTGCATCAAGAAGGTCGAGGTCCTGGAATATCCGGAGCTGGGCATGGAGGCGGTCTGGAAGATCGAGGTCGTGGACTTCCCGGCCTTCATCGTCGTCGACGACAAGGGCAACGACTTCTTCGCGGACACGACCGGTCCCGTCCTTACCATCGGACGGCGCTGACCCTGCGGGGAGGTTGTCAGGATCTTTGACAGAAGATCTCAACAATTTCCCGGCATGGTCTCTACAGGTCGCACTACACAAATCGGTAAGCTGCCACCCATGCGTGCGCCGTCCGGATACCTGTTAGCCGCGCGCTATCGGCTGATCGAGCCGGTCGGGCGCGGCGGGATGGGCACTGTGTGGCGCGCGCGTGACGAGCTGCTCGACCGCGAGGTGGCTGTCAAGGAGGTGCGGCTTCCGCTGGTCCTCGACGAGGATCTGCGGGCGGAGCTGTGCGCGCGCACCGAACGCGAGGGCCGGGCGACCGCCATGGTCGCCCACCCCTCGGTCATCACGGTCTTCGACGTCATCACCGAGGACGACCGTCCCTGGATCGTGATGGAGCTGCTCAGGGCGCGGTCGCTGGAGGAGCTGATCCGTCAGGAGGGCCCGCTGCCGCCGCGCCGGGTGGCCGACATCGGCCGGCAGGTGCTCGGCGCGCTGCGCGCCGTCCACGGCAAGGGCATCCTGCACCGGGACGTGAAGCCCAGCAACGTGCTGGTGACCGACGACGACCGGGCGGTGCTGACCGACTTCGGGCTGGCCGCCCTGGAGGGCGACGCCTCCATCACCCAGGCCGGGATCGTCCTCGGCTCCGCGGGCTACATCGCCCCGGAACGCGTCCTCGGCGACAAGGCGAGCCCGGCGGCCGACCTGTGGTCGCTGGGCGCCACCCTCTACACCGCCGTCGAGGGCCGCGGCCTGCACGGGCGCCGTACGGCCGCGGCCGCGCTCGCGGCGCTGACCAGCGGCGCTCCGATCCCCATGGAGAAGGCGGGCCCGCTCGCCCCGGTCCTTCGCGGCCTGCTCCAGATCGACCCCGCGGCGAGGCTCGACGGCGTCCGCGCGGCCCACGCGCTGTCCAGGATCGCCGCCGGAGGCGCGGCCGAGGACCCGTTCGCCTCCCCGTTCCGGAGCGGGCGGCCCACGCCGCCGCCCATCGCCCCGCAGCCCACCGCGCCGGAAACCCGGAAGCCGCCGCAGCGCAGCCGGGGGCAGCACCGGGCCGAATCGCGGCCCACGCCCAAGGTGACTCCGCGCGACCGGGACTCCGGCCCCCACCGGCAGCCCGGGCCGTACGGCCAGCCGTACCGGCCCGGGGAGCACGGCCAGCCCCACGCGTACGACCCGTACGCCTCGGGGCGGAACGACGTGTTCGCTCCACAGGGGCAGTCCGGCCAGTATGGGCAGTTCGGCCAGTACGGGCAGTTCGGCCAGAGCGGTCAGCTGCGACACAGTGGCTCACCCAGTGGCTCACACGGCGGCTCCTTCAGTGGCCCCCACCAGCAGATGGGGCAGTCCGGCCACCACCGCGGCTACCCGCGCGACTTCGGTTACTCGCGGGAGGCGCCTTCCGTGCCGTCCCAGCGTCGGCGGCCGAGCGAGGGCATGCACCGCAAGCCGTCGGAGCCCGCCCTCCACCACGTCGTGCGCATCCCCATGATGCGGCACGTGGCGAAGATGATCAAGATCCTGCTCCCGCGCCGGTATTGGCCAAGAATCTTCATCAAGTAACCAGAAAGCGATTTCCAAGGTGGAATCGCTATCTTTCTAGATATGCCGGAACAGCACCCGCGGCTGCTCGCCGACCGCTACGAGCTGCGCACCCGCATCGGCCGGGGAACCATGGGCACCGTCTGGCGGGCGTACGACCGGTCGCTCGGCCGGGAGATCGCGGTCAAGGAGATCCGCCAGGACCCCTCGCTCAGCCCGCGGCAACGGCAGGAGCTGCGCGAACGCATGATGCGCGAGGGCCGCATGGCGGCGCGCGTCAGCCATCCCTCCGTCGCCACCATTCACGACGTGATCGTGTCCGACGGCATTCCGTGGATCGTCATGGAGCTCGTCGAGGGGCGCTCGCTGGAACAGGTGATCGACGAGGAGGGGCCGCTGCCGCCGCGTCTGGTGGCGGAGATCGGCTACGACCTGCTCGGCGCGCTGCGCGCCGCCCACGCCCAGGACATCCTGCACCGTGACGTCAAACCGGCGAACGTGCTGCTGACCGAGACGGGCAGAGTGGTGCTGACCGACTTCGGCATCGCCAAGGCGCTGGGCGACCACGCGCTCACCCAGACCGGCATGGTGATCGGCTCGCCGGGATACACCGCCCCGGAGCGGGCCCGGGGCGATTACACCGGCCCCGAGTCCGACCTGTGGTCGCTCGGCGCGACGCTGTATTTCGCCGTAGAGGGACGGCCGGCGTACGAACGGGCGACCGTGGGCGAGACACTGGCCGCGTTGATGACGGAGAACGCCGACGCGCCCACGCAGGCCGGGCCGCTGCGGCCGGTCCTGGACGGGCTGCTGGAGAAGGAGCACACCGCGCGCCTCACGCCCGAGCGCGCCGCCGCGATGCTGCGCCTGATCGCCGACACCCCCACGGGCTCCATCCCCGCGGTGCCCCCAGTGCCCCCAGCCCCGGTGCCCCCGGCGCCGCCCCCGCCTGCGCCGGCTCCCGCGGGTGAGGCGAAGGCGCGCCCCGACGGGAACGGCTCGGCCGACCGGTCCCACGCCGCGGAGTCTCGCGGCAGCACCCTGCCCGCCACTGGGGCCGCCGCAGCGGCGGCCGCCCGACCCCCCGGAGGGAACATGACCGGAGACGACGAGGACGACGCCAACCGCACGGTGGTCGTCCCCCGCCCCGCAGGCGGCCTCCGCCTCCCGTCCCCGCCTCCGGGCGGCCCCCAGAACCGTGCCGCAGGCGAGCCGGTCCCCGACGCCACCGACAGGCACAGCACCACGGTTCCCGGAAGGCTGCCCGGGCGGGGACCGGCGACGCCCCCGTCGCCCGGCCCCGCATTCGCCGGGAACGGCCCCGTACCCACGCCAGGGCCTCCCGCCGGACAACATCCGCCACACCCCGGCACCTCCCAGCCCGGCTCCTTCCAACCCGGGGACGGCGTCCCGGGAAGGCCGCCCAGCCTGGGCACGGACCTGTTCGCGATGCAAAGTCCCGCCGGCCCGGACGCCAAGACGCAGGCCCGGGTGCTCGTGACGATGGGGATCGCGCTCTTCGGCGTCCTCGCGCTGATCCTCCTGGGCGTCTTCGTCTTCGCCAGGTGACCGGTGCGCAAAGGGATCGGCTACGCCGACGCGGTGCGCCTGCTCGGACAGGAGAGCAAGGTCGCGAAGGCCCTCACCGGCACCCTGATCGAGGCCGTGCCGGTGCTGTCGCTGTTCGACGTCAAGGACGAGGCCGTACGGCTGGCGGGCGAGGTGACCGGCAGGCTTCGCGACCGGGTGACGGGCCTGAACCGGTACGACCGGACAGCCCGGCTGGAGGCGGCCCAGGCCGTCCTCGTCGTGGCGGCGTTCTTCGAGGCCCTGGATGAGCTGCCCCTGCCGTTCGATCCGAAGGATCTCCGCCTCGACCGGGACGAGCAGGCGGCGCTGGCCGGGTCCGGCGCGGGTCGGGCACCGTTCGTCCACACGCTGGTGACGATCGAGCCGGCCGGTTTCCGGGCCGATCACTCCTACGCGGACATACTCGACTCGATCGGCGCGTACTACCGCAAGCTCGCCACGGCACTGACCGGGTTCATCTCCGGGCTGGCGGTCCGTGACCGGCTGGATTCCACCGAGTGGACTCGCGCCACGACGACGATCAAGGAGGAAATCCCCGAGACCGCCCGCCGGAGGTACGAGGAACTTCACCGGCGGCTGGCTCTGGACATCCCCGAGTTCGCGCTCTGGCGCGACACGATCGAGCGGCGGCGACTCGCCACAGGGCTGGGCGAGCTGGAGGCATTGCTCGCCCAGGTCGCCGCGCGCACCAGGACGCCGGAGCACCGGCACGCGCTGTCGCGCGCCCATCGGGCCGTCCTGGACCGGCCGATCGCGCAGTCCGGCGAGGTCCCCGCGGGCATGCGCATGCCCGCGCTTGTCGAGGCGTACGTGAACCCGCGCTTCCGGCCGGCCGAGTACGGCGAGCAGGCCGATCCGAGCGCGGAATGGTGGTGGGACCAGAGGGAGCCGAGCGACGACATCGCCGGCTTCCTGGCCCGCTACTTCACCTCGCCCGAGGCCACCAGGATGCCGCTGGTCGTGCTGGGCCAGCCCGGCGCGGGAAAGTCCGTACTCACCAAGATCCTGGCCGGTCGCCTCCCGGACGGCGACTATCTCCCGGTGCGCGTGCCGCTGCGGGAGGTGCCGGCCGACGGGACGATCCAGGAGCAGATCGAAGCCGCCGTACGGGAGACCACCGGCGAGCACCTGAGCTGGCCGGAGCTGACACGGTCGGCGGACGGCGCGCTGCCGGTCGTCATGCTCGACGGGCTGGACGAGCTGCTCCAGGCCACCGGCGTCCATCGATCCGACTACCTGAGCCGCGTGGCCGACTTCCAGCGCAGGGAGGCCGAGCTGGGCCGCCCGGCGGTCGTTCTCGTGACCACGCGGACCGCCGTCGCCGACCGGATGCGCTTCCCGCCGGGATGCCTGACGATCCGGCTCGAACCCTTCGAGGAGGAGCAGGCCCGCCGCTGGCTGGCGGTGTGGAACGCCGCGAACGACGAGTACTTCACCGCGCACGGCCTGAAGCCCCTGCCGCCCGAGGCGGCTTTGGCGCACGGCGACCTGGCGTCGCAACCACTGCTGCTGCTGATGCTCGCGCTGTACGACGCCGACGCCAACGCCCTGCAGCGCGGCGAGACCGGGCTGAGCCAGGCGGAGCTGTACGAGCGGCTGCTGACCCGCTTCGCCCGCCGTGAGGTGGACAAGCACCAGCCGGAACTGCCGGAGACGGCGGCGGCGCAGGCCGTGGAGATGGAGCTGCGCGCCCTGGCCGTCGCGGCGTTCGCGATGTTCAACCGGGGCAGGCAGTGGGTCACGACCGACGACCTCGACGGCGACCTGGCCGCGCTGCTCCCGGCTCCGGCGGCCCGGACGACGAGCTTCCAGGCACCCCTCTCCCGAGCCGACCGGGTGATCGGGAAGTTCTTCTTCGTCCACCAGGCGTCCGCGGAAAGGGACGGCGCCAAGCTCCGGACGTACGAGTTCCTGCACGCCACCTTCGGGGAGTACCTCGTCGCGCGGATGACGCGCGACGTCCTGCGCGGCATGGTCGCCCGCGAGACGGCGGCCGCGGCCGATCCGTTCTTCGCTCCCGCACAGCCCGACGACGGGCTCCTCCACGCGCTGCTGTCGTTCTCACTGCTGACCGAGCGGCAGCCGACCGTGGCGTTTCTCCGCGACCTGCTGCCCGCTCTCGACCGCCAGCCCACCATCGACCTGCTCGTCCGGCTGCTGCACGGCGCCGAGGCCCGGGCCGATCAGAGCTACGCCGACTACCGGCCCGGGAGAAGCTCGTTCATCACCCGGTACGCCCACTACACGGCCAACCTGGTGATCCTCGCCTCCCTCATCGCCGACGGCATAGCGGCCGGCGAACTCTTCCCCGGCGGTGAGCCTCCGGCCGACGCCTGGTGGCGCCTGGCGACCCTGTGGCATTCACGGCTGAGCAGCGAGGCGTTCACCGTCATGTCCCTGCTGTTCGAGGTCGAAAGAGTGACGCGGAACGATGTTTCCGACTTGATCGTCCGTTATGCCGGCGACGCGGAGCGCCGATGGCGCGGCCGGGTGACTCCGCGGTGGACCGGGGAACGGCAGTTGCCTGTGCCGACACGCCGGACGCTCGACGTGGCGCACTTCCTCGGCAACCCGCTGCTGGACAGCGTGGCCCTTGCCGCCGAGCCGCCGATCATGGCCGAGGACCTCCACTTCACCGCTCACCTCGCCGGCGAAGGCGATCAGACCATCGTGCACCTGGCGAAGGCGTGGCAACTCACCGCGGGGATGCGGGAGACGATCGAGGCGATCGCGGCGGCCCTCCGTGAGGAGTATTGGAACCATCCCCCGACAGTCTCCACGGTCTTCCGGGAGGTGACGGGGTCGGAGCTGCCTGATGAGGTCGTCGTGCCTCAGGTTCTTCGTTCAGGGGACGCGCATCCGGGCAGGAACGATGCGACAGGGAGAGGCTGAGGGACTGAGACATGGACGAATTCCGGATCGAGCACGACTCCATGGGCGAGGTCCGGGTGCCCGCCCGTGCCAAGTGGCGGGCCCAGACGCAGCGGGCGGTGGAGAACTTCCCGGTGTCCGGCCGGGGGCTTGAGCCCGCGCACATCGCGGCGCTCGCCCGCATCAAGGCCGCCTGCGCGAAGGTCAACGCCGAGTACGGCGTCGTCGACAAGGACATGGCGCAAGCGATCCAGGAGGCGGCCGAGGAGGTCGCCGAGGGACGCTGGGACGACCAGTTCCCGGTGGACGTCTTCCAGACCGGCTCGGGCACCTCGTCCAACATGAACATGAACGAGGTCGTCGCGACGCTGGCGCAGGAGCGGCTCGGCCGGCCCGTCCACCCGAACGACCACGTCAACGCCGCCCAGTCGTCCAACGACGTCTTCCCGTCCTCCATCCACGTCGCGGCGACGTACGCCGTGGTGCACGAGCTGACGCCCGCGCTGGAGCACCTGGCGACCGCGCTGGAGGAGAAGGCGACCGAGTTCGCCGACGTGGTGAAGTCGGGCCGCACCCACCTCATGGACGCGACGCCGGTCACGCTCGGGCAGGAGTTCGGCGGCTACTCCACCCAGGTCGAGCTGGCACTCGAACGGCTCCAGGCCGCGCTGCCGCGCCTGGCCGAGCTGCCGCTGGGCGGCACGGCCGTGGGCACCGGTGTGAACGTGCCGGGCCCCGGCTGGGCGCAGGCCGTGATCGCCGAGCTGAGCCGGACGACCGGCCTGCCGTTCACCGAGGCCAGGGACCACTTCGAGGCGCAGGGCGCGCGTGACGGCCTGGTCGAGCTGTCGGGCATGCTCAAGGTGATCGCCGTCTCGCTCAACAAGATCGCTAATGACCTGCGCTGGATGGGGTCGGGCCCGCGCGCGGGGCTGGCCGAGATCAACCTGCCCGACCTGCAGCCGGGCTCGTCGATCATGCCGGGGAAGGTCAACCCGGTGATCCCCGAGGCCGTGACGATGGTGGCCGCGCAGGTCGTGGGCAACGACGCCGCGATCACGATGGCCGGGGCCTCGGGATCGTTCGAGCTCAACGTGATGCTACCGGTGATGGCCCGCAACGTGCTGGAGTCGATCCGGCTGCTGGCCAACGTGTCGCGGCTGCTCGCCGACCGGTGCGTCGGCGGGATCACCGCCAATGTGGAGCGCCTGCGCGAGTACGCCGAGTCGTCGCCCTCGATCGTCACCCCGCTCAACCGGTACGTGGGGTACGAGGAGGCCGCCAGGATCGCGAAGCAGGCGCTGAAGGAGCGCAAGACGATCCGGGAGGTCGTCATCGAGCGCGGCCACGTGGCGAGCGGCGCGCTGACCGAGGAGCAGCTCGACCAGGCACTGGACGTGCTCTCCATGACCCGCCCCACATAGGAATGCGGGCATCTATGTCGCCGGCCGCCATGTGCCGGGCGGAACCTGGTTCCTATCGTGAGGCAGCATGAGCCTTGAAGGGCGTACGGCCCTCGTCACCGGCGCGGGGAGCGGCATCGGACGGGCGTGTGCCCGGCGCCTGGCCGCCGAGGGCGCGCACGTCGTCGTCGCCGACATCAACGCCGAGGCCGCGGGCAAGGTGGCCGCCGAGATCGGCGGCACGCCGGTGGCCGTCGACCTGTCCGATCCGGAGTTCCTGGTGGCCTGGCGGGGCCAGCTCCCGCCCTCGCCGGACACCCGCCTCCAGGCCGACATCGTGGTGAACAACGCGGGGTTCCAGCACGTGGCCCCGATCGAGGAGTTCCCGCCCGAGATCTTCGGCAAGATCATGCGGGTGATGGTCGAGGCGCCGTTCCTGCTCGTACGGGACGTGCTGCCCGGCATGTACGAGCGCGGCTGGGGCCGGATCGTCAACATCTCCTCCGTGCACGGCCTGCGCGCCTCGCCGTTCAAGGCGGCCTACGTGACGGCCAAGCACGCGCTGGAGGGCCTGTCGAAGGTGATCTCCCTCGAAGGGGCGCCGCACGGCGTGACCTCCAACTGCGTCAACCCCGCCTACGTCCGCACACCGCTCGTGGAGAACCAGATCGCCGACCAGGCGCGCACCCACGGGATCAGCGAGGACGAGGTGGTGGAGCAGATCATGCTCGCCCCCGCGGCGATCAAGCGGCTGATCGAGCCGGACGAGGTGGCCGAAATGGTCGCCTACCTGTGCGGCCCGCAGGGATCGTTCGTCACCGGCGTCTCGATCCCCATCGACGGAGGATGGAGCGCGCGCTGACCACTCCGGCCCCCAAGAACACGACGGCCTCGAAGAACACGAGGGCCCGGATGAACACGGACGGCGCCCGCGCCTACCTCGACCTGCTCGCCCGCGAGGCGTCGGCGGTCGAGTTCGAGGGCCCGATTCTGCAGGCCAGGGCGGCCGGGGCCGACTCCGCGACGCTGGAGGAGCTGGAGCGGGCCAAGGTCGCGGCGCTGCAGGTGCGGGCCGTGCTGCGCCGGCGGGCCAAGCGGGAGGCGGAGCTGTCGGCGCTGTTCGACACCGCCAGCGACCTGGCCGGGCTGCGCGACCTCGACGCGGTGCTCGAGGCCATCGTGCACCGGGCCAGACAACTGCTCGCGACCGACATCGCGTACATGACGCTGAACGACCCCGAGCGCGGCGACACCTACATGCGGGTGACGGACGGGTCGATCTCGGCGAGCTTCCGGCGGCTGCGGCTGCCCATGGGCGCCGGGCTGGGCGGGCTGGTGGCGCAGAGCGGCACGCCGTACAACACGGCGGACTACTTCGCCGACCCGCGGTTCCGGCACACGAACACGATCGACGTGGCCGTCCACGAGGAGGGCCTGGTGGCGATCCTCGGGGTGCCGCTGCGGCTCGGGACGCAGGTCATCGGCGTGCTGTTCGCGGCCAACCGCAGTGCCAGGCCGTTCGCGCAGGAGGAGGTGGCGCTCCTGTGCTCGCTGGCGGCGCACGCCGCCGTGGCCATCGACACCGCCCGGCTGCTGCAGGAGACCCGGGCGGCACTGGCCGAGCTGAGCGAGGCGAACACCCTGATCAGGGCGCACAGCGAGTCGATCGAGCGGGCCGCCGACGCGCACGACCGGATGACCGGCCTCGTGCTGCGCGGCGGCGGGGTCGAGGACGTCGCCGCGGTCGTCACCGAGGTGCTGGGCGGCCGCCTGACCGTGCTGGACGACGAGGGCCGCCCCCTCGTGGGCGAGTCCGGCGACCTGGACACGGGCGTGTTCGACGCCGCCCAGTCCTCGCGAGCGCTGGGCCGCACGGTCAAGCGCGGCGACGCGTACGTCGCCTCGGTGGATGTGGGGGCGGCGCCGCTGTGCACGCTGGTCCTGCGGACCGACCACCCGGTGTCCGACACCGACCAGCGGATCCTGGAGCGCGCCGCGATCGTCACCGCGCTGCTGCTGCTGTTCCGCCGCAGCGTGGCCGAGGCCGAGGGGCGGGTGCGCGGCGAACTGCTCGACGACCTGGTCTCCAGGCCCGAACTGCGCGGGCTGGACGACCGGGCCCGGCGGCTCGGCGTCGATCTCGACGCGCCGCACGTGCTGGTCGTGGCGCGGCACGACGGGCAGCGGGAGCGCGGCGCGTTCTGGGCGTCGTCGCAGGCGACGCTGGCGCACGGCCTGGCCACCGCCCGGGGCGACGAGGTGGTGCTGCTGCTGCCCGGCGACCGGCCCGGCGCGCTGGCCCGGCGCGTCGCGGCCGAGCTGAGCGCCTCGCTCGGCCGCCCGGCGACGGCGGGGGCCGCGCCGGCCTCCGGTCCGGTGACGGCGGTGGCGTCCGCCTATCAGGAGGCCCGGCGCTGCGCCGGGGCGCTGGTGGCGCTGGGCCGTACGGGCGACGGCGCGAGCGCCGAGGAGCTGGGCTTCGTCGGCCTGCTGGTGGGCGAGCGGCGCGAGGTGTCCGGCTTCCTGTCCGGCACGCTCGGGCCTGTGCTCGACTACGACGCGCGCCGGGGAACCGCCCTGGTCAAGACGCTGAACGCCTACTTCGGCGCGGGCGGCTCGCTGTCGCGTACGGCCGAGGCCCTGCACATCCACGTCAACACGGTGACCCAGCGGCTCGACCGGGTGGGGCAGCTGCTCGGCGAGGACTGGCAGGAGCCCGAGCGCGCCCTGGAGATCCAGCTCGCCCTGCGGCTGCACCGGCTGCGCACCCACATGCCGGACGCCTGAGGTGTGTGGCATCGCCCCATAGGAGTGACCTCGGTCACTGCATACCGTGTGCGGAACCCCCCATCGGAGGAGTTCCCATGGCAAACACCCCACCTGCCCGGATCGGAAAGGTCGTCGGGGCCAGCCTGATCGGCACCACCATCGAGTGGTACGACTTCTTCCTGTACGGCTCGGCCGCCGCCCTGGTCTTCAACAAGCTGTTCTTCCCCTCCGAGGAAGCGCTCACCGGCACGCTCTACGCGTTCCTCACCGGCCTGGTCGGGTTCGTCGCCCGGCCCCTCGGCGGACTCGTCTTCGGTCACTTCGGCGACCGGCTCGGCCGCAAGCGACTGCTCGTCATCAGCCTGCTCATGATGGGCGGCTCGACGTTCCTGATCGGCTGCCTGCCGACGTACGCCACGCTCGGCGCCGCCGCGCCCCTGCTGCTCGCCGTTCTCCGCCTGGTGCAGGGCTTCGCCCTCGGCGGCGAGTGGGGCGGCGCGGTGCTGCTGGTCTCCGAGCACGGCGACCCCCGCAACCGCGGCTTCTGGGCGTCCTGGCCGCAGGCCGGCGCTCCCGGCGGCAACCTGATCGCCACCGGCGTGCTGGCGCTGCTGGCCGCGGTGCAGCCCGACGACGCGTTCCTGTCCTGGGGCTGGCGGATCGCGTTCCTGCTGTCCGGCGTGCTCGTGCTGATCGGCCTGTGGATCAGGCTGACGGTCGCCGAGTCGCCGGTGTTCCAGGAGGCGCTGGAGCGGCAGGAGCCCGCGCCGAAGGCCCCCATCGTCGGCGTGCTGCGCCACCACTGGCGGGACGTCCTGGTGGCGATGGGCGCCCGGATGGCCGAGAACGTCTCCTACTACGTGATCACCGCGTTCGTCCTCGTGTACGGCACCACGGCGGCGGGCCTGCCCAAGGGCACCGTGCTCAACGCGGTGCTGATCGGCTCGGCGTTCCACTTCGTCACGATCCCGCTGTGGGGCGCGCTGTCGGACCGGATCGGCCGCAGGCCGGTCTATCTTCTCGGCGCCGTCGGCGTCGGCCTGTGGGCCTTCGCGTTCTTCCCGCTGATCGACACCAAGAACTTCGCCCTGGTCACCGTGGCCGTGACGGTCGGCCTGCTGCTGCACGGCGCGATGTACGGCCCGCAGGCGGCGTTCTTCTCCGAGCTGTTCGCCACCCGGATGCGTTACTCGGGCGTGTCGATCGGCTACCAGCTCGCCTCGATCGCGGCCGGCGGCGTGGCCCCGCTGATCGCGGTCGCCCTGCTCGACGCGTACGGATCGAGCGTGCCGGTCTCCGTCTATGTGGTGGCGGCGGCGATCCTCACGATCATCGCGGTGATCGCCTCCAGGGAGACCCGCGACCGCGACCTGTCCGCCATCGAACCGACCTCGGGCGCCGCCAAGGCCGCCGCCATTGTGAAGGAGGCCTGATGCGCCCCGGTTCTGTCGTGCTGGCCGCGCTGGCGCTGGCTCTCCCGCTGGCCGCCGCCATCCCGTCCGAGGCCGCCGCCTGCCCGAACGTGATCGTGCCGGGCGCGCAGAAGCAGGTCACGGCCTGCCTCGGCGACCTCACCACGAAGGGCACGCTGGCCTCCGGGCACACCGACCAGTCGGACTGGTCGGGCCTCAACTCCACCGGCGCCGTGAACCCCAGCGGCGTGCCCGGCATGCAGATCGACGGCTACTTTCCCGACACCTCCACCGGGAACACCAACCACGGCTGGAACCACGACGCGCAGTTCGTGATCCGGCTGCCGGAGCGGTGGAACGGCGGCCTGGTCGTCGCCGGGTCGCCCGGCAACCGGGAGACCTACGCCAACGACTTCACGATCTCCGACTGGGCGCTGGCCAAGGGCTACGCGTACGCCGCGACCGACAAGGGCAACACCGGCGTCCACTTCTACCGCGACGGCGTACGGCCCGGCGACGCGGTGGCCGAGTGGAACCGCCGGGTGAGCGAGCTGGCGGTCGCCGCCAAGGCCGTCGTCCGGCAGCGGTACGGCAGGCCGGCCCGCACGACGATCGCGGCCGGTCAGTCCAACGGCGGCTACCTGGTCCGCTGGCAGATCGAGAACCGTCCCGACCTGTTCGACGGCGGCGTCGACTGGGAGGGCACGCTCTTCACCGCCGACGGACCCAACCTGCTGACGTTCCTGCCGCCCGCGCTGCGCGCGTACGCGAAGGGCGACACGGCCGGGGTCGCGGCGGCGGGCTTCGCGCCGGAGTCCGACTTCCTGTGGCCGTTCCACTACCAGTACTACTGGGACTTCACCCAGCGCGTCTTCCGTGAGGAGTTCGACCCCACCTATGACGGCGACGCCGAGGCGGGCACGCCGTTCTGCGCCTCCGGCACGCCCGGCTGCGACACCGACTACGACTACGCTTCCAGGCCCGCGGAGGTGAAGCAGGCGGTCGCGCGGGTGAGCGTGACCGGAAAGATCAAGCGACCGCTGATCGTCGTCCACGGCACCCTGGACGCGCTGCTGCCGATCCGCGAGGATTCGGACGTCTACGCCAAGATGATCGCCGACCGGCACCGCGACCGGCTGCTGCGCTACTACCGCATCGAGGACGGCACCCACGTCGACAGCCTCTACCCGGCCTTCCCCGACCGCCTGCGGCCCCTGCTCCCCTGCTTCCGCAGCGCGTTCACCGCGCTGGAGGCGTGGATCGGCACGGGAACGCCGCCGCCCCCGAGCGCCACCCTGCCTCGCCCGGACACGGGCGACCTCGAGAACACCTGCACACTGGGAGCAACACCATGACCCTGCCCATATCCGCCGAGCGTGTCAGCACTCCCCGTCTGACCCTCAACGTCCTGTCGGTATCCGGCTCGTCGGGCGACCCGGTGGTGTTCGTGCACGGCAACGTCTCCTCCAGCGCGTTCTGGCACTCGACCATGACCGCGGTCGCGGCGGAGGGGTTCCGTCCGTACGCGCTCGACCTGCGCGGCTTCGGCGACTCCGACCCGGAGCCGGTGGACGCGAGCCGGGGGGTGCGCGACTACTCCGACGACGTCCTGGCGCTGCTCGATCAGCTGGGGCCCGCGCACCTCGTGGGCTGGAGCCTCGGCGGCGGGGTCGTCATGCAGGCCATGCGCGACCGGCCCGCGGCGGTGCTGAGCGCGACGCTGATCAACCCGGTCTCGCCGTACGGCTTCGGCGGCACCACGGGCCCGGACGGCGTGCTCACCAGCCCCGACGGCGTGGGCTCCGGCGGCGGCGCGGCCAACCCCGAGTTCGTGGCGGCGCTCCAGGCGGGCGACCGGTCGGCCGACTCCCCCGTCTCGCCCCGGAACGTGCTGCGCACCACGTACGTCGCCGCCGGGACGGACCTCGGTGAGGAGGAGGACGCGTTCGTGGAGTCGATGCTGTCCACCCGGATCGGCGAGGACCACTACCCGGGTGACTCCCTGCCCTCGGACGCCTGGCCGGGCGTGGCCCCGGGCAAGCGGGGCGTGCTGAACACGATCGCGCCGACCAACTTCCGCATCGACGACCTGCACGAGATCGACCCGAAGCCGCCCATCCTGTGGATCAGGGGCGACCAGGACGTGATCGTCTCGGACACGTCGCTGTTCGACCTCGCGCACCTGGGGGCGATCGGCGCCGTGCCCGGCTGGGACGGCACGCCCGCGCAGCCCATGGTGACCCAGACGCGGGCCGTGCTGGACCGCTACGGCGCCTACCGGGAGGTGGTCGTCGAGGGCGCCGGCCACGGCCCGCACCTCGACAAGCCCGAGGAGTTCCGCGCGGCGCTGCTCGCGCACCTGCGCGGCCAGCCCGCGCGAACCGACTGAGTCAGCGGCGGTCGCGCAGGACGCGGACGGCGAGGCGCCGCAGCAGTGAGGGGGCCTGCGGCGAAGCCCCGGCGGGCAGGACGGACACCTGCCCGCCGCGGCGCACCGTCAGCCCGAACAGCAGGTCCACGTCCTTCTGGTCGACCCGCAGCGCGGGCCGCCAGGACCCCGGGCCGAGGCAGTCGTCCCCGCCGATCCGGCTCACCGGCACCCGCGCGACGAGCTGCCCGGCCACCCGGCCGGGTATCCCCGGCTCGACCAGCGCGGGCACGACCATGCTGCGCCCGCGCCCGTCCTGCTCGCGCAGCACCAGCTCGGCCGGCGGCCCGCCGCTCGGCGGCACGTACGGCACGGGCACGACGACGAAGACGTGCCCCTCCTGCCTCGCCACGGTGGCCCGGGACGAGACCAGCGCGATCGACTCGGGGAACGACTTCGGCTCCACGCAGACGCCCAGCTCGCCGCGCTCGGACCAGCACGGCACGACGAGCCGCCTGGGCTCGCCGGCGAGCGCGCCCGCGCAGCTCATCGGCAGGGCGGGGCGGGCCACCCGGGTGCGGCCCGAATGGACGCCCCGCATGCGCACGTGGACCTCCCACAGCCCGGCGGGCAGCGGCCCTCCGAGGGCCGCCTCGCCGGCGTCGAGGCGGGCCTGGCCGGTCACCCACACGCGCACCTGGTCGCCGCGCGTCTGGTCCCCGAGGCCCGCACGGCCCACCGAGCAGGTGACCGGCAGCGAGTGGATCACCCCGGTCTCCACGTGGCGGACGCAGACCTCCATGCGGGCCCTGCGCACCGCGTCGGTCACGTCGGCGCCCTCGTCGTCGAGCAGGCCGTCGAGCAGGCCCTCGACCCCGGGGGGCGGGGTCCACAGCAGACGGTCGCCCCGCTGCCGCAGCCACAGCGGGGTGCCCCCGGCCCGCAGGATCTCCACGCTCAGGTCGAGCAGCAGCACGCCCTGGTCCCAGCGCAGCTCCCGCAGCTCGGCGCTGAGCCTGGCGCCCCGGGACGCCTCGGCGAGCGCGACCAGCGCGTCGAGGCGGTCCAGGCGCAGCAGCGCCGTACGGGCGCGCAGGTGCGCGGGCAGGTGGACGTCGAGCGCGGCGGGAAAGCGGTCGAGGGTGAAGCGGCGCAGGAAGGAGAACAGGACCATCCGCTCGTCCGGCTCCGCGGCGAGGAACCGCGCGCCCGCGAGACGGCGCAGCCCGAGCGTCCGATACCAGTGGGCCTGGATGCGCTCCCGCTGGGAGCCCGGCTCGGTGTAGCCGTCCACCACATCGAAGATCGCGTTGAGGCCGTCGAAGAGCGCCTCGGCGTCCGGCGCCTCCTCCTCGTGCGGGCCCAGGTGGCAGCAGATCTCGTCGGCCAGCACGGCGATCACCTTCGCGGCGAGGTACGCCCTGGTCACGAAGGCCTGCTCGGACAGCGGCCGGTCGGCGAAGCGGAGCTGGCAGGTCTCCAGGAAGTCGCGGCTGAACAGCTTGTGCGCCGTCGGCAGCGCGAGGAGGTGGTCGCGCAGCACGTCGGCCCGATCCCGGTCGCGGGCCAAGGCGGCCGGCGGCGGCCCCTGGTCGGCGAGCCTGCCGATCAGCACGTCGGCGTCGGTCTCCACCGCCCTGTCGTACATCCGCTCCAGGGCGTGCGGCTCAAGCCTGTCGTACTGGCCGAGCAGGTAGACGTACTCGCCGCGGGCAACCGACAGGCCGACGTTGCGCCCCCGCGTGGGCGAGCCGCTGTGGTCGAGGTGCAGGACCCGCACGTTGTCGCGCTGCTCGGCGATCGCGTCGAGCCGTCTGCGGGTCCCGTCCGTCGACCCGTCGTCCGCGAAGACGACCTCGTACTCTTCCGGCGGCAGCGACTGCTCCAGCACCGAGCGCACACACGCGCCGAAGGCGTCGTTCGACAGCCCGGGGTTGGACACGGGCATAACCACGCTGACCTTCACACCCATGAGGCCAAGGGTGCAGTGCGACCCCCACCGCACGCGCGGGCTTGCCGAAAGGTCGAGAAACCCTGACCAGAGTTTCGCGGATCAGGTGCCGCGACTAATACCAGCCGGTGGACTGGGAGTGCCCCCAGGCGCCGCAGGGCGTCTTGTAGCGGCCGGCGATGTAGCCGAGACCCCACTTGATCTGGGTGGCGGGGTTGGTCTGCCAGTCGGAGCCCGCGCTCGCCATCTTGCTGCCGGGAAGCGCCTGGGGGATTCCGTAGGCGCCGCTGTAGCGGTTCATCGCCCGCTCATTCCAGTGGCTCTCCTTGTCCCAGAGCTTCTCCAGGCAGCCCCACTCGCCGCCCCAGCCGCGCGCCTCGGCCATCTGCTTGCCGAGGGCCTTGTTGCTGCCGGGGTCGGGGGTGGAGCCGGGCGGGAAGTCGGCCGGGGTGAAGCCGCCGCCGCCGGGGGCCTTCTGGGCGATCTCGACCGGGTCGAGACCCTTCTTCCGGTCGTCGCGGGTGCTTTGCAGCCTGTCCTTGCGCAGCGCCTGGACCGCCTGCTCCTTGAGGATGTCGGACTCCGGGTCGGGCGCGTTCGGGTCGAGGGCGAGGAAGCTGTCCGGACCCAGCACCTGCTTGGGAGCGTTGTTGTGCTCCATCGAGGTACGGATCACGAAGGTCGCCCCGCCGGCGACCACGGCCACGCTGACGCCGAGGATCACGATCCGCTTGGCGGTCAGCCGGCCGGAGCCGGAGCGTTGGTCTCCTCCCCGCCGGGATCGGGGGGCGCGGGGGCGATCCTTCAACTGCTGACCAGAGCTCACGGCTTATGAGCTTGCCCTGTGGTGGGGGGTGCTCCGCAACCGAATCGTGGTACCTGTTTGGTGACGTCTTGACCCGACCGCCGATCACATGGACTTTCCCCCACAATGTGATGTTGGTCACATTCTCTGCCACAGGGAGAGGCATGGGTGCCCGGCACCAGCCTGCTCCCGCTTCTTGACAATGACGTCCGAACGAGGTCACAAGGTCGTGACAAATAGGGGAATTGGTGAGGTCCGCACCATAATGACCGGGTGGCAGGCATCCTCCTGGTCGAAGACGACCCCTCGGTCCGTGCCGGACTCGAGCTCGCGCTCACCCGGCAGGGCCATTCGGTGACCGCGTACGCCACGGGCGAGGAGGCCCTCGACCACGTACGCTCCCGGCGTCCCGAGATCGCGATCCTGGACGTGATGCTGCCCGGCATCGACGGGGTCGAGGTGTGCCGCCGCATCCGCAGGCTCGACCCGCTGCCGATCATCCTGCTCACGGCCAGGGGCGACGACCTCGACGTGGTGGTGGGGCTGGAGGCCGGTGCGGACGACTACGTCGTCAAGCCGGTGGAGCCGCGGGTGCTCGACGCCCGCATCCGCGCCATCCTGCGCCGCCTGGAGTCGGCCTCGCCCGACCGGCTCACCTTCGGCGACCTCGTGATCGACCGCGGAGCCCTCAAGGTGAGCCTCGCGGGCAAGGAGATCCACCTCACCCCGACCGAGCTGCGCCTGCTGCTCGAACTGGTCCGCCACCCCGGCCAGGTGCTCAACCGCCGCTACCTCCTGCGCGCCGTCTGGGACCACACCCACGTGGCGGACTCGCGGCTGGTCGACGCGTGCGTGCAGCGGATCCGCGCCAAGATCGAGCCGGTGCCCGCCGATCCCGTCTACATCCACACCGTGCGCGGCTTCGGATACCGCTTCAGCCCGCCATGACCTGGGTGCCCACCGGGTTGCGGGCCCGCCTGGTGATCACCTTCCTGCTGGTGGCGGTCACCGCGTCCGCCA
Source organism: Microbispora sitophila (assembly GCF_014892245.1). Taxonomy (NCBI): domain Bacteria; kingdom Bacillati; phylum Actinomycetota; class Actinomycetes; order Streptosporangiales; family Streptosporangiaceae; genus Microbispora; species Microbispora sitophila. The sequence goes on from NZ_JADBGC010000010.1 coordinate 208,636, forward strand.
TGGTGGCGGGCCTGGGATACCAGATCGTCCGCCGGGGGCTCCTGGAGCGCGCGGAGCGGGGCGCGGTCGCCGACGTACGCGAGACCCTGTCCAGGATCACGTTGCCGATCGGCGCGAGCGACGTGGTCTGGCCGAGCGACACCACCGTCACCGAGGAGGACCTCGGCGGGGTGGTGCAGGCGCTCGAGGCCCCGGAGCGGACCGTCATCGTCACCTACGGCGACCACCGGCGCTCCAACGCCGGGGCCGGCTTCACCATGACCGACGTGCCCGACCAGCTCCGCTGGCAGGCGGCCCGGCGGCTGGTCTATCAGAGGGTGCTGCTCAGGGACCACCCGTGGCTGATCGTCGCCACGCAGATCCAGCGGGCCACCCGCGACGGCGTGCTGCGCCCGACGGGCCTGACGGCCTACGTCTTCGTGCCGCTGTCGCAGGAGGAGGCCGTGCTGTCCCGCCTCAAGGCCGCCCTCGCGCAGGCCGGAGGCATCACGCTCGCCCTGGCGCTGACCCTGGCCCTGCTGTCGGCCCGGCGGGTGCTGCTGCCCGTGCGGCGGCTGGGCGCGGCCGCCCGCGCGCTCGGCGCCGGTGAGCTGCACGTCCGCCTCCCCGTGCGGGGCAGGGACGAGCTGGCGGAGCTGACCGCGACGTTCAACGAGACGGCGGCGGCGCTGGAGGACACGGTCTCCGAGTTGCGGACGCTGGAGTCGATGTCGCGGCGGTTCGTCGCGGACGTCTCCCACGAGCTGCGCACGCCGCTGACCGCGATGACCGCGGTGACGGACATGCTGTCGGAGGACGCCGACGACCTGCCGGACGACGCCGGGGAGGCCGTGCGGATCGTCGTCCGCGAGATCGACAGGCTCCGCGTGCTGGTCGAGCATCTCATCGAGATCAGCAGGTTCGACGCGGGCGCCGCCACGCTCCGCCGGGAGACCGTCGACGTGGGCGACACGCTGGCCGACTGCCTGGAGGTGCGGGGCTGGGCCGACCGGGTGAAGCTCACCGTGCCCGTCGGGCTCACGTACTCCCTGGACGCCCGGAGGTTCGACGTGATCGTGGCCAACCTCGTCGGCAACGCGCTCAACCACGGCGCGCCTCCCGTCGTGGTGAGCGCGCGGGTGGCGGTCGGCGGCGACAAGCACGGAGCGCTCGAGGTGACCGTGCGCGACCACGGGAGCGGCATCCCGGAGCAGGTCCTCCCCCACGTCTTCGACCGCTTCTACAAGGCGGGCACCGACCGGGCCAGGAGCGTGGGCAGCGGCCTCGGCCTGGCCATCGCCAAGGCCAACGCCGAACTGCACGGCGGCTCGATCACGGCCGAGCGCTGCGACCCCGGCACCCTCTTCCGCGTCTGGATCCCGAAACCATGAGGAGGAGACGGATCAGACACGCGGTCGCGGCCCTGTTCGCGGGGCTGCTCATGGCGCCGGCGGCCTGCGGGGTCGTGCCGACCGGGGTGGTCGACGCCGGTCCGGCGCCGGTCATCAGCGGCACCCCCACCCTCGTCACGATCTACCTGCTGCGGGACGGCCGGCTGTGGCCCACGCGAGTCGCGGCGCGCTCGCCGCACGTCAACGACGTGCTGGACGCGCTGTTCGCGGCCAGCGGGCGGCCGTCGAACCGGCTGTCCACCGCGCTGACCGGGCTCACGCTGGCCCAGGTGCAGCTTGTCAGGTACGCCCCGGACGCGGGCAGCCGCAACGACCCCGACAACACCCTCAGCCTGCGCGTACGACTGTTCGTGAGCGGCTGGAAGATCACCAGGACCGCCATGGCCCAGATCACCTGTACGGCGCGGCTGCGCCCGGAGATCTGGGCCGTGGAGATCGCTCACGCGACTCCCGACAGGAACGGCCCCCTGAAGGTCCACACCTGCCGGGAGTTCTGGGATCTGGCCCCCAAGGACGGCCATCTCCCTCCGTGATGGATCAGAGCGTGATGTTCTCCAGCATCTCGGTGACCAGGGCGGCGATCGGCGACCGCTCGGACCTGGTCAGCGTGATGTGGGCGAACAGCGGGTGGCCCTTGAGCTTCTCCACCACCGCGACGACACCGTCGTGCCGCCCCACCCGAAGGTTGTCGCGCTGGGCGATGTCGTGGGTGAGCACGACCCGCGAGTTGGCCCCGATGCGGGACAGCACGGTCAGCAGCACGCCGCGCTCCAGCGACTGCGCCTCGTCCACGATCACGAAGGCGTCGTGGAGGGAACGGCCGCGGATGTGGGTCAGCGGCAGGACCTCCAGCATGCCCCGGTCGATGACCTCCTCGATGACCTCGGGGGATGTCACCGCACCCAGCGTGTCGTAGACCGCCTGGGCCCACGGGCCCATCTTGTCGTTCTCCGAGCCGGGCAGGTAGCCGAGCTCCTGGCCGCCGACGGCGTACAGGGGCCGGAAGACGATGATCTTGCGGTGCTGGCGACGCTCCAGCACCGCCTCCAGGCCCGCGCACAGCGCCAGCGCGGACTTGCCGGTGCCGGCGCGGCCGCCCATCGAGACGATGCCGACGTCGGGGTCCATCAGCAGGTCGAGCGCGATCCGCTGCTCCGCCGACCGGCCGTGCAGCCCGAAGACCTCACGGTCGCCTCTCACCAGACGTACCGACTTGTCCGGCAGGACGCGGCCGAGCGCGGAGCCGCGGCTCGACAGCAGCCGCAGGCCGGTGTGGCACGGCAGCTCGCGCGCCTCGTCGATGTCGGCCGTGCCGGCCTCGAAGAGGGCGCCCATCTCCTCCGTGGTGACCTGGAGCTCCGCCATGCCGGTCCAGCCGGACTCGACCACCATGCCGGCGCGGTACTCCTCCGCGGCCAGGCCGATGGACGCCGCCTTGACCCGCATCGGCAGGTCCTTCGACACCAGCACCACATCCTTGCCCTCCGCCGCGAGGTTCTGCGCGACGGTGAGGATGCGGGTGTCGTTGTCGCCCAGGCGGAAGCCCGCCGGGAGGCAGGACGGATCACTATGGTTCAGCTCGACCCGGATGTTCCCGTCGCCGATCGGCATGGGCTCATCCAGCCGTCCGTACCGCACTCTGAGGTCATCGAGGAAGCGCAGAGCCTCCCGGGCGAAGTAGCCGAGCTCGGGGTGGTGGCGCTTGGCCTCCAGTTCCGTGATGACGACGATCGGGACGACGACCTCGTGCTCGGCGAAGCGGCTCATCGCCGCCGGGTCGGCGAGCAGGACGGACGTGTCCAGAACGTAGGTGCGGGATGTGGACGGGTTGCTCGAGGACACTGCCACGCGTTCTCCCCCGGGCGCCTGAGGTGGGCGCCCTGCCTTGACTGGTGGTGAACGGACCGGGCCCGTGACCTGCGAAGGCAGACCGGGGCTCCGGCCCTCCTCGCATGGTGGTCGCGCAAGGACGGGCCCTCTCCCGAGGTGGTGGCCGCCGATCCCCTCGACGGCCGCTCAGCTACTACGTTACGTAACGAATCTCCCCAGCCCAATAGGTTTACGCAGGCTAAAAGATGCTGGTCACGTACCGTCTCAGGAGCCGTACCGACGGTGCCGTGCGGCGTACGAGCGGAGCGCCCGCAGGAAGTCGACTCTGCGGAAGTCGGGCCAGTAGGCCTCGCAGAAGTAGAACTCGGAGTGGGCGCTCTGCCAGAGCAGGAATCCGGAGAGTCGCTGCTCTCCCGAGGTCCGGATGACGAGATCCGGGTCGGGCAGGCCGCGCGTGTAGAGATGCTCCGCGATGTGCTCGACGTCGAGGACCTCGACGAGGTCCTCGATACTCGCGCCCTTGCTGGCGTGCTCCTGGAGGAGGGAGCGCACCGCATCAGCGATCTCACGCCTTCCTCCATACCCAACGGCAACGTTCACAATCAGGCCTGGACGATGCGATGTGGTTTCTTTTGCGTGTTTGAGGACACGAGCCGTGTGATCGGGCAGAAGGTCGAGCGAGCCCATGGGGTTGAGGTGCCATCCCTGGTCCACGAGATCCTGCACGAGGTTCTCGATCACCTGGAGCAACGGCTCGAGCTCGGCCTTGTCCCTGGCGAGGTTGTCGGTGGAGAGCAGCCACAGCGTCACGTACTCGACCCCGGCCTCGCGGCACCACACCAGCAACTCGGAGATCTTGTCGGCGCCCTTCTGATGGCCCCGGCTGACGTCCCGCAGCCCCATGGCCCGCGCCCACCTGCGGTTGCCGTCCACGATGACGCCGACATGGCGGGGGATCTGGTCGGAGGACAGCTTCCGTTCGAGCCTGCGCTCGTACAGCTTGTACACGAGATCGCGCACGCTCATGCCACCTCCTCCCCTAGCGGCTCGGAGTTCGGTCGTGCCGGAGGCGCGCAGGTTAGCGCTTCGCGAAACGCGCTGTGTTTATTGGTTCGCTCGCTGCGCTCGCTCACTCGACCCTCTTCCTCGCGACGGTGGGGCTCGATCACCAATTATCGCGGGCGAACCGGCATGCCCTGCCCTCCTCAGGCTTTCCTGAGCACGGCCGGAGTAACCCGCGTCGCGGTCAGAGGCGCCCACGTGCCCGCAGCCAGACGGCGAAGTCCCGTGCGTCCGCCCGCGACCCGCCCTCGGGCTTCACGTGTTCGGCGGAGTACGCCGCGAACAGGCCGGCGAACTCTGCGCCGAGGACCTCGACCAGGTCCGGGGCGGTGCGGGCGACCGAGCCGCGCCGCTTGGCCAGCAGCCCGCGGGCCTGGACGGCCAGCCGGCCGGGGTCGAAGCCGTCCGGCGCGCGTCCACCCGCGACCAGGGCCGCCAGCAGTTCCGCCTGGGCGGCCGCGAGCGCGGACCGCGCATCCGCAAGGGACGCGGAGGACGCCGGGGACGCCGCCGGCTCAGGCACGGGACACCGCCTCCCGGATGCGCCCCAGCTCGCCCGCCAGAACGCTGTCGCCGGGGTAGGCGTCGTCCCACTCCAGCAGCACGCCGGGCGGCGTGACCCGGGAGCACAGCTCGGTCAGCAGGTCGAGCACCTCGGCGGGAGGCGACGCGGTGTGCGTGTCGTGCCAGAGGCCGTCGTGGGCGTGCCCGCCCGCCACGTGCACGTACGCGACGGCCTCCAGTGGCAGCGCGTCGAGCGCTCGCCTCGCGTCCAGGCCGAGGTTGACCTGGTTCGTGTAGAGGTTCGCCACGTCGACCAGCAGCTTCACGCCCGTCCGCTCGACCAGCTCGCCGAGGAACCGCCCCTCGGTCAGTTCGTCGTCCGGCCAGCCGAACAGGGCCGCCACGTTCTCGAGCGCGAGCGGCACCGGGAGCGCGTCCTGCGCCTCCCGCACGTTCTCCACGATCACCGACAGCGCCTCCCTCGTGCGCGGCACCGGCAGCAGGTGGCCGGCCTCCGCACCCCCGGCCCGTACGAAGGCCACGTGCTCGCTCACGAGAGGGGCGCCCAGCGCCTCGGCGCACGCCGCCAGGCGCGCCAGCCGGGCCGGATCGGGACGATGCGCGCCGCCGACGCCCAGGCCCACGCCGTGGGGCACGACGGGCACCCCGGCGGCGCGCAGCACGGCCAGGGACTCGGGCGGCCGGGCCGGGTCGACGTTCTCGGCGATCACTTCGACGAACCCGACGCCGGGCAGCCGCTCCACCGTGAGATCGATTTCCGGCCGCCAGCCGATCCCGACACCCAGACCGGCACCGAGACCGGCGCCCTGAGCGCTACCCCGGCCGCCATTCTGACCGGCGCCGGCGGCGTGCCTCTTGTGCTCCCCGGCACGCCTGCCGGACGCCAACCATCTCCCGAACCGGCGCTCAGCCACCGCCGCACCCACCGCCGCAGCCGCCGCCGCCACAACCACTGCTTCCGCAGCCATGCGAGCCGCCGGAGCCGCATCCGCTCGAACCACAGCTCGCGTCACCCACGCTGCCGTCGCCCGGGACGTTTCCTCCGCCCGAGGACCCGCCGCCACCGCTGTCGAAGGAGCGGCGGGCGAGGGCGTCCTCGGCCGCGATCTGGCCCGCCAGGTGCGGGTCGGCGAGCTCGCCCAGGCCGTACAGGGCGATGGCCGTGCCCGCGGCGACACCCGCCGCACCGCTCGGACCGGGCACCCCGGCGGTTCCGTGCGCGAGAACGCCCCTCGGGTGCCTCTCGCGCGCCTGCCGCAGCGCCTCCTCGCCCGCATGACTCAGCCGGCCCCGCAGGGACGCGGCGTACGTGACGGACGCGATCAAGGCGTAGACGTCGGAGATCGCGGCGATCGCGAACGCGGCCCAGCTCGCCGCACCGGAGGCGACGGTCCCGGTGAAGACGATCAGCACGAGCGTGACGGTCGCGGCGGCGAAGGCGAGCACCGCGAGGGCCCGCAGGCGCGCGTTGAGGCGGCGCGCGCCCTCCAGGGAGCCGTCGGGAAGCAGGTAGCCCTGCGCGATCAGGCGTTCCTTCAGAGCCGCCACTGCGGAGCCGTCGCCCGCGCGGCGCCTGACCTCGGCCGCGCTCGCCCCGCCGGGCCGCGTGGCCAGGTCGAGCATCGCCTGCTCGACGGGGTCGGCGGAGGTGGCGGGAGCATCCGCCACTGCGGTGACCCTGCCGCCGCGGGCGACGCGCACATACTCGCGGACCGCCAGCGAGGCGAGCGCCGTATTGACCACCCGGGGCGGCCCGCCCGCCAGGAAGGCCAGCTCATAGGCGTCCAGGTCGAGCCCTGACCCTCCGGGCACCGCTGTGGCTCTGCGCCGCTCCCTGCCGACGGCGAGAGCGGTCGAGACGACGAGTGCCGCGATTATCGCCGCGGCGACGACGAGCACCAGTTCCACGTATGCCCTCCTCTGGGGGAGAAGAGGGGGTCCCCGAACCGGGCCGGACGGCCCGCGCCCCGTCTAACCCGTAGACGAAGCCTTCACGGGGAAAGTTCCGTCCGAAGGGAGCGGGCGCGCGGGCCGTACGCGAGTGCCCAACCGAGCCGCTGGACTCAACCGAGCCGCTGGACGAGGGCGCGGTACTCGTCCCACAGCTCCTTCGGCATGTGGTCGCCGAAGGTCTCGAAGTGGGGCGGGATCAGCGCGGCCTCCTCGCGCCACACCTCGGGGTCGACGGTGAGCAGGAGCTCCATGTCCTCGGGCGCGATGTCGAGGCCCTCGGTGTCGAGCGAGGCCGGCAGGTTGCCGATCGGCGTGGGCACGGCGTCGGCCACGCCGTTCAGCCGGTCGACGATCCACTTGAGCACCCGGCTGTTCTCGCCGAAGCCCGGCCACACGAAGCGGCCGTTCGCGTCCTTGCGGAACCAGTTCACGTAGTAGATCTTGGGCAGCTTCTCCGGGTCGGTCATCTTGCCGACCTCGAGCCAGTGCGCGAAGTAGTCGCCCATGTTGTAGCCGCAGAACGGCAGCATCGCGAACGGGTCGCGGCGCAGCTCGCCGACCTTGCCCTCGGCCGCCGCGGTCTTCTCCGAGGCCACGTTGGCGCCCAGGAACACGCCGTGCTGCCAGCTCAGCGACTCCGTCACCAGCGGCACCGCGGTCGCCCTGCGGCCGCCGAACAGGATGGCCGAGATCGGCACCCCGGCGGGGTCCTGCCACTCGCGGGCGATCGTCGGGCACTGCTCGGCCGGAGTGGTGAACCGGGCGTTCGGGTGGGCGGCGGGCTCGCCGGACTCCGGCGTCCAGTCGCGGCCCTTCCAGTCCGTGAGGTGCGCGGGCGGCTCGTCGGTGAGGCCCTCCCACCAGACGTCCCCGTCGTCGGTCAGCGCGACGTTCGTGAAGATGCTGTTGCCCCACAGCGTCTCGATCGCGTTGGCGTTCGTGGACTGGCCGGTCCCGGGCGCGACGCCGAAGAAGCCGGCCTCCGGGTTGATCGCGTACAGCCGGCCGTCGGGGCCGAAGCGCATCCAGGCGATGTCGTCGCCGATCGTCTCGACCTTCCAGCCCGGGATCGTGGGCTGGAGCATGGCGAGGTTCGTCTTGCCGCACGCCGACGGGAAGGCCGCGGCGACGTACCGCGCCTCGCCCTGCGGCGGCGTGAGCTTGAGGATCAACATGTGCTCGGCCAGCCAGCCCTCGTCGCGGGCCATCGCGCTGGCGATCCGCAGCGCGTAGCACTTCTTGCCCAGCAGCGCGTTGCCGCCGTAGCCCGAGCCGTACGACCAGATCTCGCGAGTCTCCGGGAAGTGGCTGATGTACTTGGTCTGGCTGCACGGCCACGGCACGTCGGCCTGGCCGGGCTCCAGCGGCGCGCCCACGGAATGGACCGCCTTGACGAAGTCGCCGTGCTCATGGTCGCGCTTGCCGCGGCCCTCGTTGGCTCGTGCCTCGCTCTCTCGGGCCTTTCGCGCCGCTCCGCGCTCCTCGATGAGGCGCAGCGCCTCCTCGCCCATCCTCGTCATGATCCGCATCGACACCACGACGTACGGCGAGTCGGTGATCTCGACGCCGAGCTGCGAGATGTTCCCGCCCAGGGGACCCATGCAGAACGGCACGACGTACATCGTCCGGCCCCGCATGCAGCCCTTGAACAGCGTGGCGAACGTCCGGCGCATCTCGTCCGGCGCGATCCAGTTGTTGGTGGGCCCGGCGTCCTCCTCACGCTCGGAGCAGATGAACGTGCGGTCCTCCACGCGGGCGACGTCGCTCGGGTCCGAGGCCGCGTAGAAGCTGTTGGGACGCTTGACCAGCCGCTTGAAGGTGCCCTGCTCGACCAGAAGGTTGGTCAGGCGCGTCCATTCGGCCTCGGAGCCGTCGCACCATTCGATCCGGTCCGGCTGGGTCAGCTCCGCGATCTGGCTCACCCAGGCAGCCAGATCGCTGTGAGTGGTGGGCGTCGGTACCTCTACTGAAATGGACACGGGGGCGGCTCCTTAATCTCTCAGGGCCAGAGCATCATCAGCGACGAATGGCTTCCGAATCCAATTGGAGTAGACCACCCTGTTTCCACTCCGTTAAATCGGCGCCATTCTCGGCTTCACGGCCTCAGACAGCATCAGCGCAGGCAGCGGCCGTGATGTCGTGGGACCTTACCCACTCTGGCCCTGTTGAAAAAACGTCCTTCTCCCCCTTACCCACCTGACCGGCCTTACACATTGGTATAGGCCAATTCGAATGGTCCAGACCTCTTCGCGAATTGGTTCAGTCCAATCCGCCGGGGCCTTCCTCCCTGATCCGGTCGACGTGCTGGAGGGCATCGCGCAGGTCAGCGAGCCAACTGTCGGTGTGTTTGCCGACGAGCCGGACGCACCAGGCCAGCGCGTCGCTGCGACTGCGTGCGACACCCGCGGCGACCAGGGTGTCGAGGACCTGCCGTTCCGGCTGGCGCAGCCGGGTCATGACCGGGACGGAAAGAGTGGTGAACATCACTGTCTCGTCACCGACGACGACACCCCAGGAGACCTTGCGCCGGAAGCGGTGCTCGGCCTCCCTGGCGATGTCGATCCTGCGCTCGCGCGTCTCCTCCCGGAACCGCTCGACGTACCCCTCCATCGCCGCCGCACGCTCCAGGTCGGGGAGCCCTTCGGCCACCGACAGCGGCGGAAGCGTGCCCAGGACGGTGATCTCCTCGCGGTCCACCACGACCTTGGGGGACTCGGCGAACCAGTTTTCCGGCAACCGGCCGGCGAACCAGGCGCTCAGCTGTTCTTCTGAATTCATGTAATCAACATTACATCGCAACTCGGCAACCGCCCAGTGCGCCGGACTCCTACCGGGGAGTATGGGCAGGGGTGGAAGAACGGCAGAATCGGGGCATGAGCTCACCACAGCGCGCTGACCGGACTCCGCACCCCTCCGACCGCGCTGTCACGAGCCTGCGCGAGCGCAAGAAGGCCAAGACCCGCAGGACCATCCAGGAGGAGGCCCTGCGGCTGTTCGCCGAGCAGGGGTACGAGGCCACGACGGTCGAGCAGATCGCGGAGGCGGCGGAGGTCTCCCCGAGCACGTTCTTCCGCTACTTCCCGACAAAGGAAGACGTGGTCACCCAGGACGACTTCGACCCGATCCTCATGGAGGCGATCAAGGCCCAGCCGCCGGACCGGCCCCCGCTGGCCGCGCTGCGCGCCGCGTTCCGCACCGCCTTCGAGTCGATGGGTGCCGAGGAGCTCGACCAGGTGCTCGCCCGGACCAAGTTGTCCGCCTCCGTGCCCGCCCTGCGGGCGCGGACCATGGACGGACTGTTCGCCACGATCGACATGCTCGCGGGCGCGGTGGCCGAGCGGGCGGGCCGCGACCCCCGCAACCTCGCCGTACGGGCCCTCGTCGGCGCGGTCATGGGGGTCCTGCTCCCGACCCTGTTCACCTGGGTCGAGCGGGACGGCGCCACCCCGCTGCCCGATCTGGTCGACGAGGCTCTCGGCTATCTCGAGGCCGGGCTGCCCATCTAGGCCCCTGTGAACGGGAAGAGGAGAACGGTCCCGGCCGATTGCGCGGCCGGGACCGTGCCCTCGGCGAGGTGAGGGTCAGGTGAGCTACCCGTCCTGCTCGATGGTCCGCGCATCGGCCCCCGCTGAGTGCAGCGACCAGCCGGCGCGTGGCAGAGCGAAGAGAGCCGCGCTGTCGCCCGGAGACGCGACCAGGATCGCGGCGATCCGTCAACATCGCGTCAGCTTTCCGCGGGGCGCCGTCGGGATTGCGTAGCGATGGCGCTCCCGCTGGCTGCGTGGAACCTAAGGTCGCCTTCGTAGAGTCCTCTGGAAGGCATGACATGCTCGAAGATCCGTTATATGTGCCGGTTCGCCGTAATGCGTTCTCCCTGGCGCTACGCCTGTTCCGGACGGCCGCAGGCAAGCAGACGGCCGTGGCCTTCACCTCGCCGCTACGGCTGACGAAGGTGCTGGGCAGCGACCAGGACTGGATCCGCCTGAGTGAGCCCGCGCTGCGGAGCATGATCAATGATCTCAGTGTGATCGGCATTGTGATCGACCCCGCCGGCACGATGAGTCGGCCGATCTCCAGGACCGCGTGATGTGCACCCTCCAACAGAACCTCACCGACCAAGATGACCGATTCGTGGAGCCGGTGGCGATCGGGAACCCGCTTCCCAGGGAAAAGGAGAACCCCTGCGACCTCCGGCGCGACCTCGACCGGCAGGGGCTGCGGTACAGCGAGGAGTGACACGCGGAAAAGACGCCGGACCGACGACACGTGAACGTCGTCGGCCCGGGCAGCTCCGGGGCCGCCGTCCGGCGCCGCGCATCAAGCCCTCGTAGGGATAACGACGGAAGGCGTCAAGGTCGCGTATGGATCGGCCGGAACGGCTCTGGCAGTGGCGGATGATTGGGGCGTTTCCCCTAGTAGGAGGACTGATGTCCGTAACGCTCACCTCCACCGCGGCCTCCGCGGCGAAGGAGCCTCCTGATAGTGGCGAGAAGCACCGGCTGTCAGTGATCGGCGGTCTTGCTGCTCTTTCCTTGGACGCGATGGCCTCGGTGGCGTACGGCCCCGAGGCGATCGTCATCGTCCTGGCGCTCGCCGGCGGCGCAGGGCTGGGGTTCACCATCCCGGTCACCCTGACCATCGCCGGGCTGCTGGCCGTGCTGACCTTCTCCTACCGCCAGGTCATCGCCGCCTTTCCCGAGGGCGGCGGCGCGTACGGCGTGGCGAAGACCTATCTCGGCCGCCGGGCGGCGCTGGTCGCCGGGGCGAGCCTGATCGTCGACTACGTGCTCAACGTGGCCGTCTCTGTGGCCGCGGGGGTCGCGGCGCTCACCTCCGCGTTCCCCGAGCTCCTGCCGTTCACGGTCTGGCTGTGTCTCGGCGTGCTCGCCCTCATCACCGCGATCAACCTGCGCGGCATCGCGCACAGTGCGCGGGCGTTCATCGCTCCCACGGTGGTGTACGTCGGTGCCATCCTGCTGGTGATCGTGGCCGGCCTGCTCCGCGGCGAACCCGCAACGGTTACCGAGCACGCCGCGCAGGCGCACACCCTGCAAACGGTCGGTGTTCTGCTGCTTCTCAGGGCGTTCGCCAACGGATGCGCCTCGCTCACCGGTGTGGAGGCCATCGCCAACGCGGTGCCGTCTTTCCGGAAGCCGGGCGTACGGAGAGCGCAGCGGGCCGAGGTGGTCCTCGGCGGCCTGCTGGCGATCATGCTGCTCGGCATCGCCGCATTGATCGAGAAGTTCTCCATCGCCCCGGCAGAGGGCGTGACCGTGCTCGCCCAGGTCACGCGGGCCTCTTTGGGCGACGGCCCGCTGTTCTACCTGGTACAGATCTCCACGATGATCCTGCTTGCGCTGGCTGCCAATACGTCCTTCGGCGGACTTCCTGTGCTCGCCCAGTTGCTGGCGAAGGACAACAATCTTCCGCACCTGTTCGCGCTCCGCGCCGACCGGCAGGTCCATCGGTACGGCATCGCCTTTCTGGCGATCACCTCGGCCGTGCTGCTGATCCTCGCCCGCGGAGATATGAACCTGCTGGTGCCGCTGTTCGCCATCGGGGTCTTCGTCGGCTTCACGCTCTCGCAGTTCGGCATGGTCCTGCACTGGGTCGCGGAACGACCGAGGGGCTGGAAGGGCAAGGCGGCACTCAACGGGTTGGGGGCAGTGCTGACCTTCGCCGCCGCGATCGTGGTCACCGTCTCGAAGTTCACCGAGGGCGGCTGGCTCATCGTCGTGGCGCTGCCGCTCCTGGTGCTGGCGATGCAGTGGGTCAATCGGAGTTACGGACGCATCGGCCGACGACTGGAGCTGGGCAGGACTCCCGCCCCTCCCCGCCCGCGCCGCTCCCTCGTGGTGGTGCCGGTGCACGTGGTGAGTCGCCTGACCCGCGACGCCCTCTCGGCCGCGGTCTCCCTGGGCGACCGGGTGGTTGCCGTCAACGTCACCCACCCCGGGGACGAGCGGGAAGCGCGGCGCTTCATCGAGGACTGGCAGCGCTGGGATCCGGGTGTGGAGCTTGTGCAGGTGTCCGGCGCTCACCGACGCCTCGACGAGCCCCTGGTGGAATACCTCAGAAACGTCCCCGAGCCACACGTTTTCGTCCTGATCGCCGAGGTCGAACCCGAGCACGCATGGCAGCGGTTGTTGCAGAACCAGCGCGGTGCCGTCCTCGCCCGGGCGTTGCGCCGCCGAACCGACACGGTCGTCTGCCGCATGCGCTTCCGGGTGGGTTCGTCGACGGCCGACCCGGTCGTCGCCACGCATTGAGGCAGCGTTCGGCGACGTGACAGCCAGCGGTGGGGGCGTACCAGCGCGCCCGGACGGTGGTGGAGTCCACGGCGATGTCCCACTCCACCCGGCCTTCGGCCTCCTGCGGCCTGCCCGCTAACGGGCCCGCACCTGGCACCGGCGGGCCGCGCGCTGCCGGTGCCGGACCTCGAAGCCTTCGTCGACACAGAAAAGAAAAGTACGCCGAGAGACGGTTACCAGCCCTCCTAGCCGACGTGGACGTGGGGCCTGCGCACGAGGTCCGGCTCCGCCTTGCGCAGCACCTCGCGGGTGAGCGGGGGCACGTCGCCGCCGCCGAACACCAGGTAGCGCAGCATGGCGAGCACCGGGTTCCCTTCGGCCCAGTGGAAGTAGATGTGCGGCACCGCACCGGTGCGGTCGCGGAGGTGGAGCAGGAGCGCGGCCAGCGAGTTCGGCACAGCCGAGCTCTCGATCCGCAGGATCCTGTGCCCGTAGCGCTCCTCGCCCCGGACGTGCAGTTCCGTCTCGAACTCCGAGGCGTCCGGCACGGTGACCTCAACGAACATCACCGGCTCCTCGCTGCGCAGCCGGTGGTTGATCCACTGCTCGCGGAGCTTGTCGTTGTACTCGTCCTGGTCACGTTGATGGGGCTCGTTGGCGATCAGGTGGATCAGGCCGCCGGCCTCGTTCACCCACTGCTCGGCCAACGGGTCCAGGTCGACCTCGGTGACCCGCAACTCGGTGGAACGGGTGGCCCGGGAGATCACCGAGGTGACGATGATCGCGGCGATGAAGAACGAAGCGATCTTCACGCCGTCCGGCCGCTCGACCACGTTGTCGACCAGCGTGTAAGCAAGGACCGCCGCGATCAGCCCGAAGCCGATCGAGGCGGCTGTCTGGCCCTTCCTGAACGCCGACAGCGTCACCGCGACCGCCGCCGACAGCATCAGCACCAGAACCCCTGTGGCGTAGGCGCCGCCCTGGGCGTCCACGTCGGCGTCGAAGATGATCGTGATGGCGAACGCGATCGCCGAGAAGACGAGCACCAGGGGCCGCACCGCGCCGGTCCATTCGGGCGCCATGCCATACCGGGGGAGATAGCGCGGCACCAGATTGATCAGGCCCGCCATGGCCGAGGCGCCCGCGAACCACAGGATCGCGATCGTGGAGATGTCGTACACGCTGCCGAACCACTCACCCAGGAACCTGTGCGCCAGATAGGCCAGCGCGCGGCCGCTCGCCTTGCCACCCTCCTCGAACTCCTCGTGCGGGATCAGCACGGTCGTGACGAAGCTGGAGAAGATCAGGAAGACGCTCATGACAAGCGCGGCCACGGTGAGCAGCCGCTTGGTCCCCTTGATCCGCTGCCGTACGTCGCCCCTGACCATCGGCATCACGGCGACGCCCGTCTCGAAGCCCGACATGCCCAGCGCGAGCTTCGGCATGACCAGCAGCGACAGGCCGATCATGGCCAGGGGGCCGCTGTAGCCGACGTCCAGCGTGTGCGTCCAGTCGACGACCACCTGGGGCGCCTGGAGCACGTGGATGATCGAGGTGACCACGACGACGGCGTTGAGCCCGAGGTACACGAGGACGAGGATCACCGCGATGCCGATCGCCTCGGTGAAGCCCATCAGGAACACGCCGCCGAGCAGGGCCAGCAAAAACAGTGTGACGGGCACCCGCTGCCCCTCGAGCCAGTGCGGCGCGAACGGGTTCTCCAGGATGTGCGCGGTGGCGTCGGCGGCCGACAGCGTCATGGTGATGACGAAGTCGGTGGCCGCGAACCCGAGTAGGGCCAGGACGAACAGCTTGCCCCACCACTGCGGCGCCAGCTTCTCCAGCATCGCGATCGAGCCCTGGCCGTACGGGCTCTCGGCGGCCACCCGGCGGTAGACCGGCAGCGCGCCCAGCAGCGTGAGTGCGACCAGGAAGACCGTGGCAAGGGGAGACAGGAACCCGGCCGCGAGCGCCGCGATCCCCGGCTGGTAGCCGAGCGTGGAGAAATAGTCCACACCCGTCAGGCACATCACGCGCCACCACGGGTGCTTCGTGTGCGGCCCGTACTCGATCTCCTTGCGATCGGTCTGGAGACCCTCGAGCAACCAGGTGCGCACGGGACCCGTCGGCGTGGCGACAGAACGCCCCAACCTGGCCACCTCCGGCATCAAGGACGCGTAAAGCAACGCATGCACACTACTGGCGGAATCACCGCCATCAGAGGAGACAGGGCGTCAAAAAGGCGTCAAGAGCGGAAGTTGTTCGATCACAGAACGTGACGACGGGTGCTCCTGGTCCCGAGGGTTCGAGGGCGGGTTCCCGCGTCGAGGGCGGTGAAGCGTCCGCCCTCCTTGGGCAATCGGCCGACCGCACGTCCGCTCCCCACGCAAGCAGCCGAGGTCCCCTGGTCGACGCCGCCGGGGACAGTGCTGAGTGTGGTGCACGTCAATCGGGCGTCAGATTCGGCGGGGCCGCCGTAGGGATCGCGTCAGGATCGCCCACCTATGGACTGGCCCGTGCTTAGCGTGTCGTGTGTCCTATTTCCGGGCTGTTTGCCCGTTCAGCACGACAGGGCCGTTCAGGAGGCGGTGTGCGGTGAGATCTCTCGACGATGTCGACCGGTCGCTGCTCCAGGCGCTTGCGCGGGACGGCCGTGCTCCGGTGCGGGCCCTCGCCCGCGACCTCGCGCTCGGCGACAGCACGGTCTCCGTCCGGTTGCGCAGGCTGCGCGACAGCGGAGCGCTGGCCGCCGTCCGCGTCGAGGTGGACCCAGCGGCGTTCGGCCGCCCGATCCAAGCAGTCGTACGCGTCCGGCTGCGCCACGACGTGACGTGCGGGCTCTACGAGCGGCGGCTGCGTGAGATGCCCGCGGTGTTGAGCGCGCTGGTCCTGCTCGGCGACGCCGACGTCGAGGTACGGGTGGCCTGCCGGAGCATGGACGACCTCGAACTGGCGGTGGCGGCGCTCCGCGAGGCGGGCGCCGACACCACCTGCACCCAGATCGTGACCCGTACGGTCACCGGACTCGGCCAGGCGCTCCTGGCGGAGAAGAGAACGAAATGAGCCTGCTGATCACACCTTCGCCTACGACGGAGACGGCCGACGGCCCCTGGCCGGCCGGCGCGCGCTTCGGCGCCGACGGGCATGCGGAGGTCGGCGGCGTCGACCTGATGAAGGTGGCCCGGCGCTTCGGCACCCCGGCGTACGTCATGGACGAGGCGGACGTGCGTCTGCGCTGCCGTGCCTACCGCGCCGCGCTGCCCCGGGCCGAGGTGGCGTACGCCGCCAAGGCGTTCTGGTGCCGGGCCATGGCCGCCTGGATCCGGTCCGAGGGGCTCGCCCTCGACGTGTGCTCGGCCGGTGAGCTCGCCGTGGCGAGGGCTGCCGGCTTCCCGGCGGACAAGATCATCTTCCACGGCAACGCCAAGACCCCGGCGGAGTTGCGCGCCGCGGTGGACGAGCGCGTCGGCCGCATCGTCGTCGACGACCTCACCGAGATCAACCGCCTCGCCGCGCTCGTCCCCGCGGGGATGCGGCAGAAGGTGCTGGTGCGGGTGATTCCCGACATCGAAGCCGGGGCGCACCCCGCCATCCGCACGGGCGGGGAGGACCACAAGTTCGGGCTGTCGATCGCCGCCGGTGTGGCGAGGGAGGCGGTGAACCGGATCCTCCGCCAGCCGCGCCTGGAGCTGGTCGGCCTGCACTGCCACCTGGGATCCCAGATCACCGTCGCCGAGCCGTACGAGCAGAGCGCGCGGGTGCTGGTGGAGCAGCTCGCGCGGATTCGCGACGCGCACGGAGTGACGCTGCCCCAGCTCGACCTCGGCGGCGGCCACGCGATCGCGTACACGAGCGGGCAGAGCGGCCTGGCTCCCCTCCAGCTCAGCTCGTTGGCCGCGACCGTCGAGAGGCGTTGTGCCGGCATCGGCCTGCCGGTGCCGCGGCTGACCGTCGAACCCGGACGGGCCATCGCGGGGCCCGCCGGCGTGACGCTCTACCGGGTGATCACCATCAAGAAGGGGCTGCGCCGCACGTACGTCGCGGTCGACGGAGGCATGAGCGACAACCCCCGGCCCGCGATGTACGGCTCGCGGTACGAGATGCGCATGATCGGCCGGGCGACGCACGGGGGCGAGCGCGACTTCACCGTGGTCGGCCACCACTGCGAAAGCGGGGACACGCTGGCCGAGGCCGCCGCGCTCCCTGCCGACATCCGCCCCGGAGACGTGCTCGCCGTCGCCGCCACCGGCGCCTACAACCACTCGATGGCCTCGACGTACAACATGAACGGGCGCCCACCAGTCGTCGCCGTGAGCCGGGGCAAGGCCCGCCTCGTCATCCGCCGCGAGGGCCTCGACGACCTGCTGCGCCGTGACGTCGGCCTCTGAGAACTCGTGGGGAAGATCGTGCACGTCTCGTCGACGGGGCGCGTCCTGACGGCCGCGCTCCTGATGATCGTCGCCTGCGCGACCAGCGCGATCGTGAGCGCGCTCCTGACCCGCGACGCGGACGCCTACACCGACGGCCACCGGCGGGTGACCGCCCAAGTCGTACGGGTGCTACGGACCCCCGTCGCCGCGGCCCGGTCCGCTCCTCTGCCCGCCGCCGTGGTGGAGGTCGTCTGGATCGGCCGGGACGGCCGTCCCCACACGGGCAGAACGGTGACGACCTCCGGGCACCAGGCAGGGGACCGGCTGCCCCTGTGGGTCGACGCCGGCGAGGAGCCGGCCCCCGGCCCCTCACCGACCACCATGGTCGTCGTGGTCGCTCTGCTCGCGGGACCGACCGCGGCCGCCGGCCTCTGGACCGCCGGCCACCTCGTGCGGTCGAGATGCCGCGCGTGGACCGCGCGGCGTGCCGTGGCCGGGTGGGAAGGCGAATGGCGGACCATCACGGCCAGAGAGCGCTGAGAACGGCGACGGTCACAGCCATCCCCTCCTCTTGAACACCATGTAGAGGACTGCCGACGCCAGCATCATGAGGCGAACGTGGGCAGTCGGCGGCGTATGGCGGCTAGTCCGTCGGGTCCGGCACGACCCGGAGGACGATCTTCCCCTGGATGTGGCCGCGCTCGGCCCGTTCATGGGCCCCCGCGGCCTCGGCGAGCGGGAAGACGGAGTCCAGGCCGACGCGCAGCCGGCCCTCCTCCAGCAACCGTCCCAGCTCGGCCATCTGCTTTCCGTCCGAGTGGACCTGGCCTGACCGGAACGTGATGCCCAGCCCGGCCGCGCGCTCCCGGTGGTACTCGCCGTAGAAGACCGGGCTGATCACGCCGCCGGGCCGCAGGACCGGCAGGAACCGATGGGCGTCCGGCCCGCCCACGGTGTCGATGAGCACGTCCACGTCCCGCACCTCGTCCTCCGCACGGGTGGTCGTGTAGTCGACGAACTCGTCCACCCCCAGCTCACGCAGGAACGTCTCGTGCCGCCCCGAGGCGACCCCGATGACGTACGCGCCCCGCGACTTGGCGAGCTGCACCGCGAAGTGGCCGACCCCGCCGGCGGCGCCGTTGACCAGCACCCTGCGGCCCTCGCCGAGCTTGATGTGATCGAAGACGTACTGGTAGGCGGTGAGCCCCGCCATCGGCACGGCGGCCGCCTCCACGTGGCTGAGGTTGGCCGGCTTGCGGGCCAGGTGGAACGCGGGCGAGGTGGTGTACTCGGCGTATCCCCTTCCCCCGTGCTCCACGGAGGGGAAGCGCACGAGGCCGAACACCTCGTCGCCCTCCTGCCACTCGGTGATGCCGGGGCCGACGGCGGCGACGATGCCGGAGATGTCCGAACCCGGCGTGTACGGCAGGGGGAACGTGGGCCGCAGTTCCTCCGGGATGTTGGCGAAGCCTCTACGGGCGTACCAGTCGGGCGGGTTCAGCCCTGCCGCGTGGACCTGGACGAGCACGTCCCCGATTCCCGGCTCGGGGCGGGGGACCTCCTCCACCGCCAGAACTCCGGGTTCCCCGGTCCTGTGCATGCGGACGGCCTTCATCGTGGGCATCGATCCTCCTGGACGACTACGATTCGGAGCGATGCTCCGGATAATAAGCGGAGCACCGCTCCGTATGTCAAGTGCAAGGATCGACGCATGACGGGCCGACAACAGCGCGCGGACGCGCAGCGCAACTACGAGCGCATCCTGGAGGTCGCCAGGACTGTGGTGGAGGAGCAGGGGACCCAGGCGTCGCTGCGCGACATCGCCCGGCGCGCCGAGGTCGGCATGGGCACGCTCTACCGGCACTTCCCCACGAGAGAGGCCCTGCTGGAGGCGTTGCTCCGGCAGCGGTTCGACAACCTGGCGGCCCGCGCGGAAGAGTTGGAGGGCGCGGGCGACTCCCACGAAGCGCTACGGCAGTGGCTGCGGGAGTTCCTCCGCGGCGCGAGCGCCTACCGCGGCCTGACCGCTTCGATGATGACGACGATCAGCGACGAGGACTCTCCCCTGCACGCGTCGTGCTCCGCCATGCGGGAGGCCGCCGGACGCCTGGTCAAACGGGCCCAGGACGACGGCCACATCCGCCCCGACGCCGACGGGATGGACGTGTTCGCGCTGATCAGCGCCGTCGGGTGGATCGCCGAGCAGGGCCCGGTCGTCGCCGAGCGGCGCGATCACCTGTTCTCGGTCGTGCTGGACGGCCTGGCCGCCGGCGCGGTCAGCGGACGCGGGCGGAGAGCTGCGGACTGACCCGGACGACCCCGGCGAGGTTCTTGGTGTAGACGTTCGCGATCTTCACGACGTCGCCGGTGTGCGGGGCGTGCAGCATCTTCCCGTTGCCCCAGTAGATAGCGACATGCGAGATGTAGCCGGGGTTGGTCGGATCGTTGCGCCAGAACAGCAGGTCGCCAGGCTGCGCCTGCGACAGCGGCACCTGCGGACCGGTGACCCACTGCTGGTACGTCACCCGCGGCATGCGCACGCCCGCCTGCGCGTACGCCCACTGCACCAGCCCCGAGCAGTCGAAGCTGTCGGGCCCCTCCGCGCCCCAGACGTACGGCCGGCCGAGTTTGCTGACGGCCGCCGTGAGCGCGACCCTGAGCTGCTCCGCGGACATGAACGCGGTCTGCGGCCACACCGTGCGTCCCTTGGGCGTCACCACCACCGGGTTGATCGTGGCGACCTGACTGCCCTTGGGCAGGATCTTCAGCAGCCTGAGGCGGAGCTTGCGGGAGTCGACCTTCGGCGCGCTCACGACCAGGGCGTTGCCGTCCGGGATGCCGAGCGCCGCCGCCGTCCCCTTCGAGACGATCGCCGCGATCGAGCCCATGCCCACCGTGGCGTACGCGCCGATGCGCAGGCGCCTGACGCCGCTGTGGACCTGCGAGCCGAGCTGCACGCCGCCGTCATTGCCGAGTTCGAAGGAGACCGCCATGTCGCCGGCGGCGACGTTGCGCCACAACTCGTCGGAGGAGGCCGTCACCTTCGGCGTGTACGACCGGAAGGTGGACGGGTCGACGCCCATCGTCGGCACCCGCTTGCCGTCCACCACCACGTCGGCCGCGCCGGTCACCTCGGCGGCGGTCACGCCCTTCGCCTTGCGCACCTTCTCCACCACCTCGGGTGGAAGGGGCCGGTTGGCCACCACGAACAGGTGCGGGCGGATCAGCCGCTGCAGCGGAGCCACCGGCTGCTGCGTCACCGTCTGGGCGACGGGGGCCTGACGCCCTGGCGTCGGGGACGACACGTCGCGGGCCTGCCGGGCCGCCGCCACGTAGCCGTTGCCCGTACGCCGCTCGGAAAGAGCCGTGACCACACCTGAGTCCGCGGACTCCGCCCGGAGATCCCGGAGCACGAGCACGTCGGCCGTCAGCACGGTGACGAGCGCCACGACGATGAGGGGAACCGTCCTGCGCAGGCGCCCCGGGCGGGGCAGACGGGGGCGGTAGGCGAGATCCTGACGAGCCTCGGACACGACTCTCGCGAACTTCCTGCCTAAACGGGTGGACGGACGCGCTCGGCGTTCGAGCACGATCTCACCCCTCCCGCGGCTAATGGTCCGGTCCACGACGAGACTGCCGCACGGCCGGGAATACCGCAAACGAATCCGGAATTCCCGGCCGGGGCGAAAAGGGTGGAACCTAGTTGCCGATGTACGGCACGGCTTCGAGGATCTCTACGGTGTTCTGCCTGCCGTTGGGCAGCGTGTACGTCGCCTTTTCCCCGATCTTCTTGCCGTTGATCGCGGACCCGAGGGGGGAGTTCGGCGAGTAGACGTCGATGGGCGCGCCGCTCTCCTCGCGGGAGGCCAGCAGGAAGGTGACCTCCTCGTCGTCGCCGTCGAAGCGGACCGTCACGGTCATGCCGGGACCCACGACGCCCTCGGCGCGGGGAGCCTCACCGACCCTGGCGTTGTCCAGGATCTGCCGGAGGTGGAAGATGCGGGCCTCCATCTTGCCCTGCTCGTCCTTGGCGGCGTGGTAGCCACCGTTCTCCCTGAGGTCACCCTCTTCCCGGGCGGCTTCGATCTTCTTGGCGATGTCCGTGCGACCCGGGCCCGAAAGGTACTCGTACTCCTCCTTGAGGCGGTCGTACGCCTCTTGCGTCAGCCAGGTGACGTTGTCGTTCTGGGAGACGGCCACGGGCTCTCCTTGTTTCCGTAAGTGACTCGAAAGGCTGTCAAGTTAACGCCTTCGAACGCTTCCCCAAAGATTCCACTATACGAGATCGCAGTAGTCGACATGTACTGCCGTGGCCTGGGAACTCGTCCTCAGCCGCTCGGTGAACTCGAGGTCCGACCGGCCCTTGGGAATGTCGACCTCGCGGCTGCCGACCTCCAGGTGCTGGGTGTCGAGTGCCTGGATCCGGCACATCGCCGCCCGGTCGGCGGGCTTGTGCACGGTGAAGGTGATGACGGCGGAGTCCGCGGCGCTCGCGTCAAAGGTGATCACGTCGGCGCTCACCGAGGGGTTCCCGTTCGCGCGGAGCATGACATAGCCCCAGCCGCCCGCCATGACCGCCACGATGAGCGCGATCACGATGTACGGCACCAGCCTGGCGGGCCGCGCCGGGCGGGGCGCGAACTCGTCCGGCGTGCCGAGCACCGGGCGCGTCCCCTGGCCGCCGGCCTCATCGGTGGGCATCGCGGAATCTCCCTGAGGATTGTCGGTGTTGTGCGAGACGATCGTCCGCACAAGTCGACCGTGTCCGCGACGCGGCCCATACCGGGTCCGGAACACACGGTCTCTTAGAAGCTAACCTCTTTTCGTAGCCATAGGACACCTGAGGAGAGACGTGAGTGCACCGTTGAGGCTGATGGCCGTGCACGCGCACCCAGACGACGAGTCGAGCAAGGGCGCCGCCACGATGGCCCGCTACGTCGCGGAGGGCGTGGAGGTGCTCGTCGTCACATGTACGGGTGGTGAACGCGGCTCGATCCTCAACCCCAAGATGGACCGGCCCGACATCCTGGAGAACATGGGCGAGGTGCGCCGCCAGGAGATGGAGAAGGCGCGCGAGATCCTCGGCGTCCAGCAGCGTTTCCTCGGCTTCGTCGACTCCGGGCTGCCGGAGGACGAGAACGAGCCGCTGCCCGAGGGGTGCTTCGGGCTGCAGCCGCTCGAGGTGGCGTCGGCGCCGCTCGTGGCCGCCGTCCGGGAGTTCCGGCCGCACGTGATCCTCACGTACGACGACAACGGCGGCTACCCGCACCCGGACCACATCATGACCAACCGGGTCTCCGTGGAGGCGTTCGAGGCGGCGGGCGACCCCGACCGCTACCCCGGCACGGGTGAGCCGTGGCAGCCGCTGAAGCTCTACTACCACATGGGCTTCACCCGGGAGCGGTTCGAGGCGCTGCACAACGCCATGACCGAGCGCGGCATGGGCTCGCCGTACGCCGACTGGATCGCGCGGTGGGAGGACCGGCCGCAGAAGTGGGACGTCACGACCAGGGTTCCGTGCGCCGAGTACTTCGAGGTCCGTGATCTCGCCCTGCTCGCGCACGCCACTCAGGTGGACCCGGACGGGTTCTGGTTCGTCTGCCCGCGTGAGCTGCAGGAGGAGATCTGGCCGACCGAGGACTACCACCTCGCGCGGTCGCTCGTGGACACCACATTGCCGGAGGACGACCTATTCGCGGGGATCGCCGCGGAGGTCACCCCTGCCTGCTCGTAAGCTGAAGGCGTGGATGCAACCAGCTACGGGCCGGGTCTCCTGGGCTTCCTCGTCGTCGCCGCGATCGGTTTGGCCCTGTTCTTCCTTCTGAAGAACATGAACAAGCAGATGAGGAAGATCCAGGTGCCGCACGACGAGCGCGAGGACGAACGGCGCGGGAACGGGCCCGAGGCGTGAGCGCGGCCGCTCAAGTCGTCGACAACCCCGCCGCGTCGCGCTATGAGATCGTCGTCGACGGGATGGTCGCCGGGTTCGCGCAGTACCGGCTGCGGGGCGGCTCGATGGTCTTCCCGCACACCGAGGTGCGCGACGAGTTCGAGGGCCGCGGGCTGGGCAGCAGGCTGGTGGGTGGGGCCCTCGACGGAGCACGGGCGGCCGGCCTCCGGGTCGTGCCGCTGTGCTCGTTCGTGGCCTGGTACATCCAGCGGCATCCGGAATACCGCGATCTGGTGGACGACGACTACCGGGACCTGGTCGACACGCCCGGGTGATCCCCCCTCAGCCGGCCAGCTCAGTTGGGCAGCTCAGTTGGGCAGCTCAGCCGGCCAGCTTCAGTCGGGCAGCGCGGGGCCTGAGGACCAGGCGCGCTCCAGCGCCTTGGGCAGGCCCCACCAGCCCAGCGGGGTCAGCACCTCCGCCCGGTCCACGATGCCGAGGTGCGCCCACAGCGGCGTCACCGCCGTGAACAGCATCTCCGTCGCCTCCAGGTCCTCCGGCTCGTCCGGGTCCATGTCGACGTCCTCGGAGTCGGCGATGAACCGGGCGATCCGCTCGGGCGAGGCGAGCACCCCCGGGCCGTACCGGACCAGGGCGATCACCGACGCGAGCCAGTCGGCGTGGTGGATGGCGCACAACGAGGCCAGTATCGAGTCCTCGTGGCTGAGCTCGCCCTCCATGTCGAAGAACCGGG
Organism: Microbispora sitophila; assembly: GCF_014892245.1. NCBI lineage: Bacteria > Bacillati > Actinomycetota > Actinomycetes > Streptosporangiales > Streptosporangiaceae > Microbispora > Microbispora sitophila. Next base: position 232,662 of record NZ_JADBGC010000010.1, read on the forward strand.
CGGCGTCCTCCTCGTCCGGCAGGTCGGAGATCGGCGCGGCGATCCCGGCGGCGACGGTGAGCCACAGGTCCTCGTCCCGTTCGGGCAGATCGCCGTCCTCCAGCCCGGCGCAGGCGCGCAGCACGTTGCCCGGATAGCCGGGCCGCGTCAGCGTCACGCGCAGCCGCCGGGCGGCCGAGCGGAGATCGCCCTCGGGGAAGGGCGGCTCCGGCAGGTCGTCGAGCACCCGCCGCAGCTCGCTCAGCGCGAACGCCTCCTCCTCGTCCCAGGCGGCGTACAGCTCCTGGTCCTGTTCGTCGTTGACCACGACGTTGGGCACCCGGCCGTCCGGCAGCGGAGTGCCGAGCCAGCGCTCCTGGAGCTCCTCATAGGCATGCCGGGCGTCGAGATCCCCGGCGGCCAGCGCGTCCGCGTCGATCTCCCCGGCCGCCAGCCGCTCCTCCAGGAACTCGACCAGCCGCTCGTACATCTCGGTGGCCACCGGGCCGCGCTCGCTCTCCTCGGGCCACAGGAAGTAGCTACGGGTGAGCATGATCGGCTCGGTCCCGCTGGACTCCAGCCAGCGCTGCACGTCGCCGACCGTCGCCACGCCGGACTCGATGCTCATCAGCACGGCTTTGGCCGATTCCCAGAACTTGGGCGACAGCGGGTTGCCCGCCGCGAGCAACTGCCGCCGCAGGTCGGGAAGGGCGACCAGGGCCTGTCCGGACGGCACGGCCAGCAGCACCCGTGCGACGTCGCGCCGCGTCATGGCGGCCGCCGGGCGTCCCGAGTGCCTGATAGCGAAGTCCAGATCCAAGCCCACGTCCTGTGAGCCTACGCCGGGACGGGCCGGAAAACATCCCCGCGGTCCCCCATGCGTTCCTCCGGACGTGACAGCCCCTCCGGCGCGGGGCGGGTCCGGGAGCGGAAGGTGCGGCGGTAGGTGTCCGGAGGCACGCCCACCGTGCGGTTGAAGTGCCGCCGCAGGGTCGTGGCGGTGCCCATGCCGGTGGCCGCCGCGATGGCGTCGATGCTGTCGTCGGTGGTCTCCAGCAACTCCTGGGCGTGGCGGATCCGCTGAGTCAGCAGCCACTGCAGCGGGGTGGTGCCGGTCACCGACCTGAAATGGCGGCCCAGATTGCGCGAGCTCATCCGCGCCTGGCGGGCCAGGTCCTCCACGGTCAGCGGATGGTCCAGCCGTTCCATCACCCAGGGGAACAGTTCGGCGAGCGGGTGGTTGTCCGGGGCGGGCACCGGGGTGGTGACGAACTGGGCCTGGCCGCCGTCCCGGTGCGGCGGCACGACCAGGCGGCGGGCGACCGTGTTGGCGATCGAGGAGCCGTGGTCGAGGCGGACGAGGTGCAGGCACAGATCCATGGCCGCGGCCTTGCCCGCGGAGGTGAGCACGCTGCCGTTGTCCACGTACAGGACGTCCGGGTCGACTTCGACCTGGGGGAAGCGGGCGGCCAGGTCTCGGGTGTGCGCCCAGTGCGTGGTCGCGCGCTTCCCGTCCAGCAGGCCGGCGGCGGCCAGCACGAAGGCGCCCGTGCAGAGGGAGGCCACGCGTGCGCCTGCCTCGTGGGCCGCGCGCACCGCGTCGACCAGGCCGGCGGGTGGATCGACATCGACGTCGGCCCAACCCGGGACGATCACGGTGCCGGCGTGCCGGAGCCGGTCGAGGCCGTGGTCGGGCTCCAGCAGGAACCGGCCGGCCCGCACCGCGCCGGGCCCGCAGACGACGAAGCTGTACCAGGGGTCGGCCGCGCCGGTCGGATGGGTCCCGAAGACCTCGTACGCCAGCGACAGCTCGAAGTGCAGCATCCCGTCGGTGACGGCCAGCGCGACAGTGCTCATGTCCGAAATTGTACGGGTCATGGCGTTCCGGACACTCGTGCCGAACACTCCCTCCTCGTCAGGATGTCCACGACAGATCGCAGCAGGTCGTTCGAGTAGAAGGAGAACCGATGGGATCGGGCCTCACGGTGGCGGTGTTCGGCGCGTACGGGCACACCGGGCGCTTTGTGGTGGCACAGCTGCGGAATCGCGGGTTCGTTCCGGTTCTGTCCGGGCGCGACGCCGGCAAGCTGAAGACGCTGGCGTCCGAGTCCGGGCTGGAGGCCCGCCCGGCGTCGGTCAATGACCCGGCCTCGCTCGACCGCGCACTGGCCGGCGCGGCGGCCGTGGTCAACTGTGCCGGGCCCTTCGCCGCGACGGCCGCCCCCGTGATCGAGGCGGCGCTGCGCGCCGGGATCCCGTACGTGGATCTGGCGGCCGAGATCGAGGCCAACGTCGACACGTTCACGCACTTCGCGGACCGCGCCCGGGCAGCGGGAGCGGTGATCGTCCCTGCGATGGCCTTCTACGGCGGTTTCGGCGACCTGCTGGCCACCGCCGCGATGGGTGACTGGACGACGGCCGACGAGGCACACGTCGCGTACGGGCTGAACAGTTGGCACCCCACCGCCGGGACACGTGCCTCTGGCGTGATCTCCGGGCAGCGGCGGGGCGGCCGGCGCGTCCGTTACGCGAACGGCCGGCTGGAGTATCGCGATGACAAGGCGCCGACCCTGGAGTGGCCCTTCCCCGACCCCATGGGGCCCCGGGCCGTCATCGGGGAGTTCACGATGGCTGACGTCGTCACCATTCCCAGCCACCTGTCCATCCCCGACGTGCGTACCTACATGACCGTCGAGGCGGCAAGGGACCTGTCGGACCCGGACACGCCGACGCCGGCTCCGGTCGACGAGCGCGGGCGGTCCGCGCAGACCTTCCTCGTCGACGTCATCGTGCGCTCCGGCGGCAGCGAGCGGCGCGCCGTGGCGAGCGGCCAGGACATCTACGCCATCACCGCGCCGCTCGCGGTAGAAGCGGTCGACCGCGTACTCACCGGACGGACCAGGACCGTCGGCGTCGCCTCCGCCGGCGAGATCTTCGACGCCCTCGACTTCCTCCGCGCGCTGTCCCCCCACATCGCCCTGGAACTGCGTCGGTAGCGGCCGGTCCGAGCCGATCACGCCCGGTGTCCAGGCCCCGCCCGGGAGAACAGACGGTGTGAGAGGCTGGCCTTATGAATCGGCTGGGTGGCGAGACCTCTCCCTACCTCCTGCAACACGCGGACAACCCGGTGGACTGGTTCCCCTGGGGCGAGGAGGCGTTCGCGGAGGCGCGCGGGCGTGACGTCCCCCTGCTGATCAGCGTGGGCTATTCGGCGTGCCACTGGTGTCATGTGATGGCACACGAGTCCTTCGAGGACGAGGCCACCGCGCGGCTGATGAACGAGTTGTTCGTCAACGTCAAGGTGGACCGCGAGGAGCGGCCCGACGTGGACGCCGTCTACATGGGCGCGGTCCAGGCGATGACCGGGCAGGGCGGCTGGCCGATGACGGTCTTCGCCACCCCCGGCGGACACCCGTTCTACGCCGGCACCTACTTCCCCCGGTCGCACTTCCAGCGGCTGCTGCACGCCGTCTCGCAGGCCTGGCGGCAGGACCGGGAGGGCGTCCTGGCCCAAGGGGAGAAGGTGGTGGAGGCGCTCACCGAGCGCACCGGGGCGCCCTCAGGCCCGCTGCCCACCGCCGAGACCCTCGACCTCGCCGTACGGAACCTCGCGGAGAGCTTCGACGAGCGGCGGGGCGGGTTCGGCGGGGCGCCCAAGTTCCCGCCGTCCATGGTCTTGGAGTTCCTGCTGCGGCACGGCACCCGGGAGGCCATGGCCATGGCGGAGACGACCATGGAAGCGATGGCCAGGGGCGGCATGTACGACCAGCTCGCCGGGGGCTTCGCCCGCTACTCGGTGGACGCGGACTGGGTCGTGCCGCACTTCGAGAAGATGCTCTACGACAACGCGCTGCTGCTGCGGGTCTACGCCCACTGGTGGCGCTCGACCGGCTCGATCCTGGCCAGGCGGGTGGTCCTGGAGACCGCCGAATGGCTGCTGCGGGAGATGCGCACGCCCGAGGGCGCGTTCGCCTCGGCCCTCGACGCCGACAGCGAGGGACCGGACGGCACCCACGGCGAGGGGTTGTTCTACGTCTGGACCCCCGAACAGCTCCGCGAGGTCCTCGGGGAGGACGACGGAGCCTGGGCGGCCTCGGTATTCGAGGTGACCGGCACGTTCGAGCACGGCACGTCGGTCCTCCAGCTTCTCGCCGACCCCGACGACCCGGCCCGGTTCGACCGGGTGCGTACGGCCCTGCGCGCCGCGCGGGAGCGGCGGCCACGACCCGGCCGGGACGACAAGGTCGTGGCCTCCTGGAACGGGCTCGCGATCGCCGCCCTGGCCGAGGCGGGCGCGCTCTTCGACCGGCCGGACCTGATCGGGGCCGCACGCGAGGCGGCCGTGCTGCTCGACGACCTGCACACGGTGAGCCGCGACCCGGCCCGGCTGCTGCGGACCTCCCGCGACGGCCGGGCGGGGGCCAACGCCGGCATGCTGGAGGACTACGCCAACACGGCCGAGGGCTTCCTCGCCCTCTACGGCGTCACCGGCGAGAGCCGGTGGTTCCAGCGGGCCGGAGACCTGCTGGAGACCGTGCTGACGAGGTTCCCCGACGGGTCGGGAGGGTTCTACGACGCGCCCGACGACGGCGAGCGGCTGTTCCAGCGGCCCCAGGACCCGACCGACAACGCGACGCCCTCAGGGCAGTTCGCGGCGGCGGGAGCGCTGCTGTCGTACGCCGCGCTCACCGGTTCGGCCCGGCACCGGGAGGCGGCCGAGGCGGCGCTGGGCACGGTCTCCGCGCTGGCGGAGCGGTACGCCCGGTTCGCCGGATGGGGTCTCGCGGTGGCGGAGGCGGCGCTGCGCGGCCCCGCCGAGGTGGCGATCGTCGGCCCGGCCGACGACGCCCGCACCCGCGCGCTCCACAAGGCGGCCCTCATGTCCGGCACGCCGGGGCTGGTCGTCGCGCTGGGCACGGGACAACCCGGCACCGCGCCGATGGAGGTGCCGCTGCTCGAGGGGCGGGGCATGGTCGACGGCTCGCCGGCGGCTTATGTGTGCCGGCGGTTCACCTGCCGGGCGCCGGTCACCACCCCCGCGGAGCTGCGCGCCGAACTCGCCCAATAGAAGCGGCAGGGTAGACGCGGAAGGCCGAGACGTCCTCAGGCGTGGTCGCCTGCCCCCGGGCCGTCAGCGGGCGGGAACCTGGGCGACCGGGAGCTGCGGCCCGGGGATCTGTGCGACCGGGCCACTCTGACCGTTCTGCGAAGTCTGACCCGACTGCCCGTTCTGAACAGTCTGTCCCGTCTGGCCGGTTCGCCGCGTGCCCTGGTCGATCTGGCCGGACCGTCTGGTGCCCGCGTCGGATCTGGTGGTTCCCGTCGCGGTGGCGGCGCGGGTGGCGGGGTCCGCGGCACCCGTGTCGCGGGCACGGCCCGTGCCGATCGGGCCATTCGGGCCGGTCACGTCGCCGATGCCGTTCGCACCGCCTCTCGGGCCGGCCTCGCCGTCCTGGCCGGTCGCGCCCGGCTGCTCCTCGTCCGCACCTGTGGGCCCACCGGGCACACCGGGCATGTCGGGGCCGGGCACCGTCGTCCCGTCACCCGGCCCGTACGGCATGGGCGACCCGGCCGGTCCCGACGGATAGGCCGTGGGAGCCCCGCTCTGCTGCGGCATCGCCATGCCGTAGGTGTCCCAGTAGTAGGGGTTCCACGTGACCGGGTCGGGGAACTCCCGGACCGGCTTGCCCTCCATGGCGGTGCTCATGAAGGTCTTCCAGATCTCGGCGGGCAGCGTGCCGCCGTACAACTCCCCGTAGCCGGGGACGGTCACCGGCTTGTTGTCGTCGCGGAACATGTCGACCGCGACGGCCAGCTGGGGGACGTAGCCGGAGAACCAGACGGCCGCCGACTCGTCGGTGGTGCCGGTCTTGCCCGCCACCGGGCGGTCCCACAGCCGCGCGGCGGTGCCGGTGCCGCCGCGCACCACCTGCTCCAGCGCGTACGTCGTATCGGCGGCGGTGTTCTCGCTGAAGGCCCGGGTGCCTGGCGGGGCGAACTTCCGGGTGAGTCCGGTGCTGTCGGTGACCGCCCGGATCACGTGCGGCTCATGGTGGATGCCTCCAGCGGCGAAGGTGGCGAACCCGGAGGCCTGCTGCACGGCGCTCACCGAGGCCACGCCGAGGGGCAACGTGGCGGCGCTCTGGTGGGGGGTGAGCTGCGCCGCGGGGATCCCGGCGGCCCGCGCCGCCGCGACGACCTTGTCGAGGCCGATCCGCTGTCCGAGGTCCACGAAGGCGGTGTTGACCGAGAACTGCGTCGCCTGCAGCAGGGTGATCGCCTGCCCGTACGACCTGCCGCCGGAGTTGGGGATGTCGGCGGAGCCGATGCGGATCGGAGAGTTGCCGTAGACCAGCGTGTCGAGCCCGTATCCGGCTTCGAGCGCGGCGGCCAGTGTGTAGGGCTTGAAGGTCGAGCCGGCCTGGACCTTGGCGGAGAAGGCGTTGTCGTACTGGTTGGTCTCGTAACGGCCGCCGTAGAAGGCGACGACCTCGCCGGTCTCGGGGTCGACGGCCGCCAGGCCGGTGCGGACCTTCTTGGGGGTGTCGTCCGGCAGGACCGACTTGACCGCCTGCTGGGCCTGCGTCATCAGCTTCTTGTCGAACGTCGTGGTGACCTTCAGGCCGCCGTGGTTGATGTCCTCGTCGGTGTAGCCGAGCCGGTTCAGCTCGGCGCGCACCTGCGCCAGCATGTAGCCGTTCTGGCCGCCGAGGGTCAGCGGCGCCCGCTGCTTGGCGAGTGTGGGGAACACCTGTGCGTCTGCCTCTTCACGCGTGATCGCGCCGGTCTCGCGCATGCCCCGGATCACCGACGTCCATCTGGCCCTCACCGCGTCGAGCGCGTCCCCGGTCGGGTTGGCGAACCGGGTGGGCTGCTGGATCACGGCGGCGAGGTAGGCGCCCTCGGCGGCCGTAAGGTTCTGCACGTCCTTGTCGAAGTAGGCCCGCGCGGCGGCCTGGATGCCGTACGCCCCACGGCCGAAGTAAATGGTGTTGAGGTAGCGCTCCAGCACCCAGTCTTTCGACTTGGAACGATCCACCTTCAACGCGATCATGATCTCCTTGAGCTTGCGCCCGATGGAGCGTTCCTGACCGAGGCCGCTGTAGTAGTTGCGGACCATCTGCTGGGTGATCGTCGAGCCGCCCTGGAGCTGACGGCCGGTGACGGTCGACCACACGGCGCGGGCCGTACCGGACAGGGAGACGCCCTGGTCCTGGTAGAACGTCCGGTTCTCCGCCGCGATGACCGCGCTTCTGACGACCTGGGGGACCTGTGTGAGCGGCACGTTCTTGCGGTTGACGCCCTCGGTGGCGAGGACCGTCCTGCCGTCCCGGTAGTAGATCACCGAGCCCTGGGCCGTCGCCAGTTCCTGGGTGCTGTCCGGGATGGGGGTCAGCGCCCACACCACGGCGAGGAACACGACAAGCCCCAGGATCCCGGTGGCCAGGCTCACGAGGAGGACACGCGGCAGCCGTCTTCGCCGGCGAGGCTTCGGCGCGCTGCCGTCCCCGCCTCCTCCCCCGTTCGGGCCGCCGAGTGGCGCCCGCGGATCCGCGGCGCCCTCCCCGATCGGGCCCTCCTCGGCGCTGTCCACGCTGTGACCCCCGATAAGTCCGATACCCCCGCTACGCCCATTTGTGCCCTCTGAGCTGGGCGGATGGAACCACGGTAAACGATGGCCATCGATGGTCCGGCACTTCCCGCGACGTCTGTGGAAAAGCCTGTCCCTCGCAAGGGCACTGTGGAAAACCCGCGTCAGCCCCCCGCCGCACGGACGAGCGGGAGGGTCCGGTACGGCACCGGCGTGTCGAGCGCGATCACCGATTCGGTCCGTACGACGCCCTGCACGTCCACGATCAGGTCGATGACACGCTGGAGGTCGGCGTTGCTGCGGGCGACCACGCGGCAGAGCATGTCTCCCCCGCCGGTGATCGTGTGGACCTCCAGGACCTCGGGGATGAGCGCGAGCTGGTCGGCCACCGGCACGTGCCCCGCGACCTGCCTGATGTGCAACGTCACGAACGCCGTCACGTCGAAACCGAGCGCGGCCGGATCGATCTCCGGGCCGTAGCCGGTGATGACCCCCTTCGCGGCCATGCGATCGAGCCGGGCCTGCACCGTTCCCCGGGCGACATTCAGCCTTCGGGAGCACTCGAGCACGCCGATCCTGGGCTCGGCGGCCAGCAGGGCGACGAGCCGGGCGTCGAGGTGGTCAATCGTCATAACGATTTCCCCTTGCGTGAGGCGAAGATTGAGCACATTGTCCACCGAATCAACTCACTGTTGCGCAAATTGGCCACGCCAACGGACAGTTGACGCATGAACGATGTCTTTCCGGTTCACGGCATGGACGCGGTGGTCTTCGCGGTCGGCAACGCGAAGCAGGCCGCCCACTACTACTCGACCGCCTTCGGGATGCGCCTGGTGGCCTACCGAGGGCCGGAGACGGGCAGCCGCGAGGAGGTCGCGTACGTCCTCGTGTCGGGCTCGGCCCGGTTCGAGCTGCGCGGAGCCGTACGCGCGGGCACGCCGCTCGCGCGTCACGTGGCCGAGCACGGCGACGGAGTCATCGACCTCGCGCTGGACGTGCCGGACGTGGAGACGGCCTACCGCCACGCGCTGGCGCACGGGGCCCGGGGGCTGGAGGAGCCCCACGTGGTCGAGGACGACCACGGCAAGGTCGTGGTCGCGGCCATCGCGACCTACGGCGAGACCCGGCACACGCTGATAGACAGGTCCAACTACACCGGCCCCTACCTGCCGGGATACGTCGCGGCCGAGCCCATCGTCGCCCCGCCCGCGGTGAAGAACGGCCGGCTCTTCCAGGCGATCGACCACTGCGTCGGCAACGTCGAGCGCATGGAGGAGTGGGTGGAGTTCTATGAGAAGGTCATGGGCTTCACCAAGATGGCGGAGTTCATCGGCGACGACATCGCCACCGAATACTCGGCGCTCATGTCCAAGGTCGTCGCGGACGGCACCCGCAAGGTCAAGTTCCCGCTGAACGAGCCCGCAGAGGGCAAGAAGAAGTCCCAGATCGAGGAGTTCCTGGAGTTCTACGGCGGCCCTGGCGTGCAGCACATCGCGCTGGCCACCAACGACATCGTCACGACGGTCGACGCCATGCGCGAGGCGGGGATCGAGTTCCTCGACACGCCCGACTCCTACTACGACGACCCGGAGCTGCGCTCCCGCATCGGCGAGGTCCGCGTGCCGGTCGAGGAGCTGAAGAAGCGCCGCATCCTCGTGGACCGCGACGAGGACGGCTATCTTCTGCAGATCTTCACCAAGCCGGTGGTGGACCGCCCGACCGTCTTCTTCGAGCTCATCGAGCGTCACGGGTCCCTCGGCTTCGGCAAGGGCAACTTCAAGGCGCTCTTCGAGGCCATCGAGCGCGAGCAGGAGCGCCGCGGCACCCTCTGACCTCAGGTCGTGGCCGGCAAATCAAGGGCAGCGTTTGCCAGACACTCCCCAGCCTTTGCGCGCGCCCGGCTTTGACCGAAGGGCGGCGGGGTGACCATTCAGCCATGGGAACACCGCCGCCTCCGGGAAGCCCGTACGAGGAACCGAGGATTCCCTGGACGCCCCCGCCTTTCGGGCAGACGGCGCCGCGGCTCGCCGGCCGCTGGCGCCGCCTGTTCGCCGGGATCGTGGACGCCGTGCTCGTCGGACTCGTCACCTCGCCGCTCACCTGGGACAACTGGAGGGTCGTGTACGACAGCACGACGGGGGCGGTGGCGCGGATCCCGGTCGGCAACGGCCTTCTCATCGGAGTGATCGGGTTCCTCTACTACTGGCTGCTCCAGTCGTTCTGGAACGGGCAGACGGTGGGCAAGAGGCTGTTCGGCATGCGCGTCGTGCGGGAGACCGGTGAGCCGGCCGGTCCCGGGCCGATCGCCGTGCGGCAGGCGGTGGAGATCGTGCTTGGCTGGCTGTTCTGCCTCGGGCTGGTGAACCTCGCGTGGATCCTGTTCGACCGCAGGAAGCAGGCCCTGCACGACAAGGCGGCCCGTACGCTCGTCGTGGACGCCTGACCCGCACGCCCGGCGCACAACGGACACCTGACCGGCACGCCCGGCGGACCCCCGGCGACCCCCGCGAGCAGGGAAAACGCCCGGAGTCACTACCCGGACCACACCACGGCCTCGCGTAGAGTTGCCAGACATATGTCCACGCATCGTCTTCCTCCGTTCTCAGTGACGACCACGACGCCGACCACCACGCCGACCGGCGTGCGGGCCGGCAGACGGGTCTCCGCCCTGATCTGTGCCGTGGCCGTGGGGGCCGCCACCGCCTGCACGCCGTCCGAGGGCGCGGTCGCGCCGTCCCAGGTGGCGGCCGTCGCCCCGGCATCGCCGGGCGCGGGCGCGTCGAAGGGCACCACCGGCGCCCCGGGGATCGGCGACCCGGACTTCCCCGGTGACGGCAACGGCGGCTACGACGTCCAGCACTACGACCTGCGCCTGTCGTACGACCCGTCGTCCAGGAAGCTCGCGGGCAGCGCCACGATCGAGGCGAAGGCCGCACAGGACCTGACGTCGTTCGACCTGGACCTGCACGGGCTCACGGTGAGCCGGGTGACGGTGGACGGCGGAGCGGCCTCGTTCAGCCGCAGCCAGGACGAGCTCGTGATCCAGCCGGGCCGGCGGATCTCGAACGGCGACCGGTTCGCGGTCACCATCGACTACTCGGGCGTGCCCGAACCGATGCGCGACTCCGCCAACCTCGGCGAGTACGGCTTCATCTCCACGGCGGACGGGGCGTTCGTCACGTGTGAGCCGAACGGCGCGAAGACCTGGTTCCCGTCGAACGACCACCCGTCGGACAAGGCGACCTACGACTTCCAGATCACCGTCCCCGAGGGGCTGACCGCGATCGCCAACGGCGAGATGGCGGGGACGCCCCAGACCAAGGGGGGCAAGACGACCTTCGTCTGGCGGGAGAAGCACCCGATGGCGAGCTACCTCGCCACGATGACGACCGGGAAGTTCCAGGTCCGCACCGGCACGAGCGACAAGGGCCTGCCGATCTACGTCGCCGTCGCCGACTCCTTTCGCGGCTCGCTCGACCAGCTCCTCACGCAGACGGGGAAGATCACCGACTACTGGTCGACCGTCTTCGGGCCGTACCCGTTCTCCTCGACGGGCGGCGTGATCGACGACTACGCGGCCGGGTACGCGCTGGAGAACCAGACGAAGCCCATCTACGGCGGCTTCTCCCCCGAGCCCGACATCATCGCGCACGAGCTCGCGCATCAGTGGTTCGGCGACAGCCTGAGCATCGGGCGCTGGCGGGACCTGTGGCTGAACGAGGGCTTCGCGACGTACGCCGAATGGCTGTGGGCGGAGCACACCGGCCAGTACACGGCCGATTCGGCCTTCCGGCGCTACTACGCGAACGCGGGGGACGCGATGTGGGCCTACCCGCCGGGCGCGGCCCGCGCCGACGACCTGTTCAGCGCCGCCGTCTACACCCGCGGCGCGATGACGCTGCACGCCCTGCGCCGGGAGATCGGCGACGACAAGTTCTTCCCGCTGATCAGGGCGTGGACCGACGCCCACAGGTACGGCAACGTCACGACGCAGGAGTTCATCGCGCTGGCCGAGCGCGTGTCGGGCAAGAACCTCAAGGGGCTGTTCGACGCCTGGCTGTTCCAGCCGAAGCGTCCCGCCCCGATCACCTGACCGCCCCGATCTCCTGAGCCGGCCGCCGACCGGCTCAGGAGAGGCTCAGGAGAACAGCAGCTTGTAGCCGTCCCGCCGCAGCGCGCTCAGCACCTCGTCACAGTGCGCGGGGCCACGGGTCTCCAACTGCAGCAGGACCTCGGCCTCGTCCAGGTGCAGCCGGGAGCCGAACCGCTCGTGCACCACGTCGAGCACGTTGGCCCCGAGGTCGGCCAGCCGGGCCAGCAGCGCGGCCAGCGCCCCGGGACGGTCGGTCAGCCGGATGCGGAAGGCGAGGTAGCGGCCCGCCGCCGCCAGGCCGTGCCGCAGCACCCTGGCCAGCAGCAGCGGGTCGATGTTGCCGCCCGACAGCACGACGACCACCGGCGGCTCGAACGCGTGCGGCTGGTCGAGCAGCGCCGCCACCCCCGCCACTCCGGCCGGCTCCACCAGCAGCTTCGAGCGTTCGAGGCACAGCAGCAGGGCCCGCGACAGCGACTCCTCCGAGACCGTCACGACGCTGTCCACCAGGTAGTGGATCAGCTCGAACGGCAGCTCGCCCGGCCGCCCGACCGCGATGCCGTCCGCCATCGTCGACGTGGGCTCGACCATGACCGGCCGGCCCGCGGCCAGCGAGTCGGGGTAGGCCGCGGCCCGCTCGGCCTGCACGCCCACCACCTTGATCCCCGGACGCTGGGACTTCACCGCGAGCGCGACCCCCGCCGCGAGACCGCCGCCGCCGATGGGCAGCACGATCGTGGCCGTGCCGGGAAGCTGCTCCAGGATCTCCAGGCCGACCGTGCCCTGCCCGGCGACCACGTCGGGGTGGTCGAACGGGTGGATGAACACCGCGCCGGTCCGGTCTGCGTGCTCCCTGGCCGCCCCCAGGGCCTCGTCGACCGTGTGCCCCGCGAACACCACGTCCGCGCCGTACGCCCGGGTGGCCTCCACCTTCGGCAGCGGCGCGCCCTCGGGCATGTAGACGGTCGACTTGGCCCCGACCAGCGACGAGCCCAGCGCCACGCCCTGCGCATGGTTCCCCGCGCTGGCCGCAACCACGCCCCTGGCCCGCTCCTCCTCGCTCAGGCGCGCGATCCGCACGTACGCCCCGCGGACCTTGAACGACCCGGCCCGCTGGAGGTTCTCGCATTTGAGGTGCACCGAGCCGCCGACGATCTCGGACAGCACCCGTGAGTGCAGGACGGGCGTCAGCGCCGCCACTTCCGACAGCAACTCGCGCGCGGCGACGACGTCGTCGTACGTCACCTGTGGGACAGCCATGTGCCAATCATCACAGGTTCCGGGGAGCGACACGCCCTCAGAGGCCGGGCGACCAGTGCCGCGACCGACAAGATTTGCCCGTTCGGAGCGGTGTCCAGAGTGGTGCATCGCAAGGCGGAGGAGGAGGCCATAGCGGTGGAGCTATGGGCGACGACGAGAACGCAGCGAGGTGCCGCTCTGGGCGACGCGACGGGGCAAAGATTGGCGGGAGGGGGACCAGTAGCTGTCTCCGGCGATCACGAGGGCGGCGGCGCCGACGAGACCGGCGTCCTGGCCGAGCGCGGCGGGCACGACCCGCACCCGCCCGGCGAACCCCATCCGGGTGTGCTCCCGCAAGGCCTCCTCCAGGGGCCCGAACAGCAGGTCGCCCGCCTGACTGAGCCCGCCGCCCACGGTCACGAGGTCGAGGTCGCACAGGTTGACGGCCGAGGCGATCGCGATGCCCAGGGCGCGCCCGGCCCGGGCCATCGCGGCCAGCGCGGTCGGGTCACCCGCGGCGGCGTCCGCGGCCAGCCTGCGCGCGGTGGCCGTCCCCTCCTCCCGGTAGAGGTCCCCTTCGGTGACGGCCTCGCCCGGAGACCAGCCCTGGGCGAGCGCCCAGGCGGCGAGGCCGGGGCCGCGGGCGATCGCCTCCAGGCAGCCGTTGCCGCCGCACCCGCACGGCGGGCCCTCGGGATCGACCACCACGTGGCCGATGTGACCCGCGTTGCCCGTCCCGCCGTCGATGAGCCTGCCGCCGAGGATCAGCCCGCCGCCGACCCCGGTCGACACGACCATCCCCAGCATGGCCGCGCTCCCCCGCCCGGCGCCGCGCCAGTGCTCGGCGACGGCGAGGCAGATCGCGTCGTTGTGGATGCGGACCGGGACGCCGGGAAAGCGTGCCGCCAGCCTCGCGCGCAGCGGGAAGCCGCGCCAGCCGCCCATGTTGAGCGGCGAGACCTCCCCCTCCGGCCAGGTCATCGGGCCGCCGCAGCCGATGCCCACACCGGCGAGGGCGGCGGGCGCGTCCAGCCGGTCGAGCAGGACGGTCAGCGTCCGCCAGAGCGTCTCGGCGTCGGCGCCCTGCGGGGTGGCGACCCGCTCGGCGGCCACCACCTGCCCGTCCGGCTCCACCAGGCCCGCCGCGAACTTCGTGCCGCCGATGTCGACGGCCAGGGTGAGGTCGCTCACGCACCCGCTCCCGTGCCGGTGGACAGGCCCGTACCACTGGAGAACCCCGTGCCGCTGGAGAAGACGAGCAGCGACGCGGTGAAGCCGTGGACGTGGTTGTGCCCGCTGACCGGCCCGACCTCGCCCGCGGCGAAGAACCCCGCCACCCCGATCGGCCCCAGCGTCTCGCGTACGGCGAGCGCGTCGTGGTCGGCCGAGCCGAACATGCCCGAGCCCCGGCCGTTGCAGGAGAACAGCAGAGCCCCCTCGACCCGGCCGGAGTGCTGCTGCAGGTGGGCGTCGAGCAGTTCGTAGAGGTCCTCGTCGGCGGCCTCGGCATCCCTGACCTGGAACCGCACCGTCCTGCCGATCTCGATCACGTCGCCGACGGCCACCGCCTCGCGTTCGGGATCGATGCCGATGACCCCCCGGATCAGGAAGTCGCCGCGCTCGTGGCGCTCGGCGTACTCGTCCATCGCGATGCCGATCTGTAAGCCGGCGGCCACCAGGTCGCGGTCCTCCTCGTCGAGGGCGCTGACGATGTCCTCCAGGCGGGCCAGGGCCGGCTGGCCGGCGAGTTCCAGCAGCACGTTGTCCTCGGCCCGGGTGACGACCATGGACGGCCCGATCGGCCGGCAGCCCTGGCTGACGACGGTGCCGATGTTCACCGCGCCACCGATGATCACTCCGATCGCGCCGGAGTCGTGGACCTCTCCGTTGGCGAACAGCCGTACGGAACCACGGCCCTGGAGCCCGTTGGCCAGGCCGCCGACGATCGGCAGGCTGCCCAGCACCTCGTGCGAGTGCTCGATGAACGCGTCGGTGGGGAAGCTGTAGGGGTCGGCGAGCAGGATCGCCGCCCGGTCGTCGGGGACGCGCTCGGGCAGCCCCACGACCACGAACCTGTCCTCCGTGCGGAGCGTCTCCAGGGCGAAGGTGTCGATCCTGGCCCCGCCGAGGGAGGCCGCCCACGCGCTCACGGCCGGGGTCAGCTCCACGCCCTGGCCGTGCCCGATGACGCCGGTCGCGCTACAGCCGATCACGTCGGCTCCGGACGCGACGGACATCGCCCGCCGGCCCGCGCTGGCCACGTCGTCGGGATCGTCCCCGCAGATGAAGAAGCACACCAGGTCTGGCGGACCCGACAGGCCGGCCAACGCCTGGCGTACGGCCGTCTCGGCCGCTTCCACCAGGTTCGCGCCCACGGCGAGACCGTCGGCGAAGCGGCTCGTCAATACCGCCATGTCTCGCCCTCTCTTCCTCCGCGACTGTTTCCTTGGGCCGATTCTCCCCACTGAACGGAGGTCAACGCACAGGCCGCCCCGCCAATTGGCCGGGCGTCCGGCGGCCGTGTCTCCCAAACCCGGCTGCAGGATCGTCTGATGGGGACGTAGGCTCGACTCCGTGCACAAATCGCCCACGCCTGCCCCCAGCACTCTGCGTGAACTGCGCGAGAGTGGACACCGATACCGTACGGTCAAGGCCGAGATCAGGGAGAACCTCCTGGCTCGGCTGCGGGCCGGCGAGACCCGGTTCCCCGGCATCGTCGGCTTCGACGACACCGTCCTGCCCCATCTGGAGAGGGCGCTGATCGCCGGTCACGACCTCGTGCTCCTCGGCGAGCGCGGCCAGGGAAAGACCCGCCTGATCCGCACCATCACCGGCCTGCTCGACGAGTGGTCGCCCGTGGTCAAGGGCTGCGAGATCAACGACCACCCGTACGCGCCGGTCTGCGTCCGGTGCCGGCGGCTGGCCGCCGCGCACGGCGACGACCTGCCTGTCGCGTGGAAGCACCGCGAGGACCGGTACGGCGAGAAGCTGGCCACCCCGGACACCTCGGTCGGCGACCTGATCGGCGACGTCGACCCCATCAAGATCGCCGAGGGCCGCACGCTCGGCGACCCCGAGACGGTCCACTACGGCCTGGTCCCCCGGACCAACCGAGGCGTCTTCTCCGTCAACGAGCTGCCCGACCTGGCCGAGCGCATCCAGGTGGCGCTGCTCAACGTGCTGGAGGAGCGCGACATCCAGGTCCGCGGCTACAACCTGCGCCTCCCCCTCGACATCCTGCTGATCGCCAGCGCCAACCCCGAGGACTACACCAACCGCGGCCGGATCATCACCCCGCTGAAGGACCGCTTCGGCGCGGAGATCCGCACGCACTACCCCCAAACGGTCGAGGACGAGCTGGTCCTGATCCGCCAGGAGGCCGACCTCGGCGCCCTCGGCGCGGACCTGCCCGACCACCTGGTGGAGGTGATCGCCCGGTTCACCCGCCTGGTCCGCGAGTCCACCGCCGTCGACTCCCGCTCGGGCGTGTCGGCCCGCTTCTCGATCGCCGCCGCCGAGACCGCCGCCGCCTCCGCCGTACGGCGGGCCGCGCTGACCGGGGAGGAACGGCCTGTCACGCGGGTGTGCGACCTGCCCGGCGTGGTCCACACGCTGCGCGGCAAGGTCGAGTTCGAGGTCAGCGAGGAGGGGCGGGAGATCGACGTGCTCGCCCACCTGCTGCGCCGCGCGACGGCCGAGACCTTCCGCTCCTCACTCGGCGGCGCCGACCTCGCGCCGCTTCTCGACAGGTTCGGCGAGGGCGCGCAGGTCGAGTCGGGCGAGCTGGTGCCGGCCCACGAGCTGCTGCGCAGGATCGGCCGCGTCGAGGGCCTGTCGAAGATCATGGCGCGGCTCGGCATGGGCGAGGGCGACGAGTCGCCCGGCCACGCCGCCGCGGCGCTGGAGTTCACGCTGGAGGGGCTGTACCTGATGCGCAGGCTGTCCAAGGACGAGACCGACGGCGGGACGGTGTACCGCACGTGACCCGGCCATGAGCTACTTCTACCGCGAGTACCACGACGGGCCGGATCCGCTGGCTCCGCCCTACGACGTACGCTCGGCGCTGGACGAGATGGGCGACGCCATCCTGTCCGGCTCGACACCGCTCGACGCGCTGCGCGACCTGCTCAGGCGGGGGCTCCCCGGCGCCCCGGACCGCCGCGGCCTCGACGACCTGCTCCGCCAGGTGCGGCGGCGCCGCCGCGAGCTGCGGGAGAACACCCGGCTCGACGGCACGCTGGAACGCGCGCGCGCCCTGCTCGACAAGGCGATCGGCCAGGAGCGGGCCGAGCTGTTCCCCGACCCCTCGGACGACGCCCGCTTCCGCGAGTCGGCGCTCGACGCGCTGCCTTCGGACACGGCGCGGGCGGTCCAGGAGCTGGCCGACTACGACTGGCGGTCGGCCGCCGCCCGGCAGACGTTCGAGGAGCTGCGCGACCTGCTGCGCCGGGAGGTCCTCGACAGCCAGTTCCGCGGCATGCGCGACGCGCTGGCCAACCCCGACCCGGCCGCCATGGAGCGCGTCCGGCAGATGATGTCGGACCTCAACGACATGCTGGACCGCGACGCCCGGGGTGAGCACACCCAGGATGACTTCGACCGGTTCATGCAGCAATACGGGGACATGTTCCCCGAGAATCCGCGGAACCTCGACGAGCTGGTCGACCAGCTCGCTCGCCGCGCCGCCGCCGCGCAGCGGCTGCTCGCCTCGCTCACCCCGGAGCAGCGCGAGGAGCTGGCCGGGCTGATCAACCACACGCTGGAGCAGGCGGGCCTGGCCGAGCAGATGCGCCGGCTCGGCGACGCCCTCCACGCCCGCCGCCCCGACCTCGCCTGGGGCGCCCCCGAACGGGTGTCCGGCGAGCAGCCGATGGGCATGGGTGACGCGGTGACGGCCCTGCAGGAGCTGGCCGACCTCGGCGACCTGGAAACCGCGCTGCGCCAGGACTACCCCGGCGCCCGGCTCGACGACATCGATGAGGCCGCCATCAGGCGGGCGCTCGGCCGCTCGGCCGTGGACGACCTGGAGGCCCTGCGGCAGGTCGAGCGCGAGCTGGAGGCCCAGGGCTACCTGCGGCGCAACCGCGGCAAGCTGGAGCTCACCCCCAAGGCCGTACGCCGGCTCGGGGAGACCGCCCTGCGCCGGGTCTTCGCCTCGCTCGACTCGGGCCGCCGCGGCGACCACGACCAGCGCGACGCGGGCACGGCCGGGGAGCCGACCGGATCGACCCGCCCGTGGCGCTTCGGCGACGAGCAGCCCATCGACGTCGTGCGTACGGTCGTCAACGGCGTACGGCGGGGCGGCGGCGCGCCGGTGGCCCTGTCGGTGGACGACTTCGAGGTCGTGGAGACCGAGCGACGCTCGGCGGCGGCCGTGTGCCTGCTGGTCGACCTGTCCTACTCGATGGCCCTGCGCGGCACCTGGGCGGCGGCAAAGCAGACCGCGCTCGCCCTCCAGGCGCTGGTGGCCTCGAAGTTCCCGCAGGACGCGGTGCAGATCATCGGGTTCTCGAACTACGCGCGGGTGCTACGGCCCGACGAACTCGCCGGGCTCGAATGGGACATGGTCCAGGGCACCAACCTGCACCACGCCCTGCTGATCGCGGGCCGTCACCTCGACCGGCACCCGGACTTCGAACCCGTGGTCCTGGTCGTGACCGACGGCGAGCCGACGGCGCACCTGATGCGCAGCGGCGTGCCGCGCTTCGAGTGGCCGCCGTCGCAGGAGACGCTGACGCTGACGCTCGCCGAGGTCGACAAGATGACCCGGCGGCGCGCGACGATCAACGTCTTCATGCTGGCAGCCGACGACCGTCTGCGCGAGTTCGTGGACGAGGTCGCCCGGCGCAACGGCGGCCGCGTCTTCTCCGCCAGCGCCGACCGCCTCGGCGAGTACGTCGTCAGCGACTTCCTGCGCGCCCGCCGCACCCGCTGAGCGGCCGGGCAAGAAGACGGATAGACGGACGCGCAGAGCGGTTCGCCGCCCCGTCACGCGGGCATTGCTAAGCACATGGGCGCGATTCGGGGGCGCGTTCCGAAGCGACGGATGGAGACCGGACGAGTTCCGGGAGATCGATAATCGATTGCCGACCGGGCTGCAATCGGCGGACGATAGACAGGCATCCCCTGTTCGCGCTGGTCGTTCCACATGCCGGTGGAAGGAGCGCTCCCATGTTCGCAGCGGTCGGCCTCATCGTTCTCATGATCCTCACCGGAGTGCTGTACGAGATGGCGGTCCACAACCGCCCCCGTCGCCGGAAGTAGTTCCTCGACGCCCCCGGTGTCCGACGCACCCGCGACAAGCGGGTCCGGGCGACTGCGTGGCCTGTCAGCCAGGCGATAGCCTCTGCCCATGTCGCCTCTCGACCATTTCCTGCTGTGGCTGCACATAGGGTTCGCGATCTTCGCACTCGGTCCGCTCACGGCGGTCACGAGCGTCACGCCGCGCTACATCCGGGCCAGGGATGTCGCGGTGCTGCGGTATCTCCACCGCGCGACCCGGCTCTTCGGCCTGCTCACGATCGGGGTCTTCCTGTTCGGCCTGCTGCTGGGCCGCAGCGCGCTCGGCGCGCCCTACCTGTCGGTGTCGATGACGCTGTTCGTCGTGGCGGCCGTCCTGCTGGTGATCGTCGAGCGTGACCAGCGTACGGCCATCGCGGCGCTGTCCAGCGAGTCGACCGAGGACGACGCCAAGGTGCAGACCGGGCGGATCGCCGCGCTTGGCGGCATCAGCGCCCTGATCTGGCTCGTCATCCTGTTCCTGATGGTCTTCTTCAACCCCTGAGAAGGAGATTCCCGCTTTTCCCCAAATGTCCGGTAGAACGTCTTTGGCCGGAAACGGGGGAAAGAGGAGCGGGTGCACCTTACGACGCAACGCCGGGCGGCGTGGGCGCTGGCCGCCCTCGCCGTCGGGGCCTTCACCTACGTCACCGCCGAGGTCCTCCCCATCGGGCTGCTCACGGTCATGGCGGCCGACCTGGACCGGTCGCCGTCCGAGACGGGCCTGCTGGTCACGGGGTACGCCGCGGTCGTGGTGCTGGCGTCGCTGCCGCTCACCCGGCTGACCCAGCGGGTGCCGCGGCGCAGGTTGCTCACCGTCACGCTCGGCGTGTTCGTCGCGGGGATGCTGCTGACCGCCGTGGCGCCGAACTACCCGGTGCTGCTGGGCGGGCGACTGCTGGTCGCGGCCACCCAGGCGCTGTTCTGGTCGGTCGCGACCCCGGCCGCGGCGGCGATGTTCCCCCCGGAGATCCGGGGTCGCGCGATCGCCCGGATGTCGATCGGCAGCTCCCTCGGGCCCGTCCTCGGCGTCCCTGTGGGCACCTGGCTCGGCCAGCAGGTCGGCTGGCGGACCGCGTTCGCCCTGGCCGCCGCCGTCGGCCTCGTCACGTGCGTCACCGTGGCGACGCTGATGCCCGGTCGCCGGCAAGCGGGCGCAGGCTCCGACGGCCACGAGCCCGGCCGCGGCGCCACCCCGGACGCCCGGCGCTACGCGCTGCTCATCGTCGCCACCGTGATCGGTGTGGGCGGCTACCTCACCGCGTACACCTACATCACGCCGTTCCTGCTGGACTTCGGCGGCTTCGCTCCGGCCGCGCTCAGCCCCCTGCTCCTCGCGTCCGGGATCTCCGGGGTCGCGGGGACGATCGTGGTCGGCCGGCTGCTCGACAGCCGGCCCAGGGCGGCGCTGGTCGGGCCGCTGGCCCTCATCACGTGCGCGCTGCTCACCCTCTACTTCTTCGGCGCCCTGCACCCGGTGGCGGTGGTGGCCCTCTGTGTGACGGGCATGTCGTTCAGCGCGCTGGCGGCGGCCATCGCGAGCCGCGCGCTGCAGGTGGCCCCGGGCAGCACCGACATCGCCTCGGCCGGCAGCGGCTCGGCCTTCAACATCGGCATCGCGGGCGGGTCGCTGCTCGGCGGCGCGCTCATCGACCACTCGGGTGTCCGCAGCGTGACCGTGGCGGGCGCCGTCCTGACCGCCGCGGCGCTCGCCGCCCTGCTGTGCGAACGGTGGGTCGCCCCCGCCCGCGCCTCCGCGCCGGAGCGTACGGCCCCGGCGCGGAGCGCCCGCTAGAAAGCAGCGCGGAGCGGCCACTAGAGAGCGGCGGTCGGTTGATCAGCCGAGTGCCTCGGAGAGGTCGGCGAGCAGGTCGTCGACGGTCTCGATGCCGACCGACAGACGGACCAGGTCGGCGGGGACCTCCAGCGGCGACCCGGCGGCCGACGCATGGGTCATCCGGCCGGGGTGCTCGATCAGCGACTCGACGCCGCCGAGCGACTCCCCGAGCGTGAACAGCTTGGCGCGGTTGCAGATCTCGACGGCCGCCTCCTCGCCGCCCTCGACCCGGAACGACACCATGCCACCGAAACGCCGCATCTGCTTGGCCGCGACCTCGTGACCGGGGTGCTCGGGCAGGCCCGGGTAGAGGACCTGGACGACCTTCGGGTGCGACAGCAGCAGGTCGACCACGCGCTCGGCGTTGTCGCAGTGCCGGTCCATGCGCACGCCCAGCGTCTTGAGGCCGCGCAGCGTGAGCCAGGAGTCGAACGGCCCGGCCACCGCGCCCATCGCGTTCTGGTGGTAGGCCAGCCGCTCGCCGAGGTCCGCCGACCGTGTCACCAGCGCCCCGCCGACCACGTCGGAGTGGCCGCCGACGTACTTGGTCGTCGAGTGGACCACCACGTCAGCCCCCAGGCTGAGCGGCTGCTGCAGGTATGGCGAGGCGAAGGTGTTGTCCACCACGAGCACCGCGCCCCCGTCGTGCGCGACGTCCGCCAGCGCGGCGATGTCCGCCACGTTCAGCAGGGGGTTCGTGGGCGTCTCCACCCAGATCGCCTTCGTGGACGGCCGTACGGCGGCGCGCACCGCGTCCAGGTCGCCGAGCGGCACCGGGTCGAAGGAGACCCCCCACGGCTCCAGCACGCGGGAGAACAGCCGGTAGGTCCCGCCGTACGCGTCGTCGGGGATCACCACGTGGTCGCCGGGCTTGCAGACGGTCCGCAGCAGCGTGTCCTCGGCGGCCAGGCCCGACGCGAAGGCCAGCCCGCGCGCGCCCCCCTCGACGGCGGCCAGCGCCTCCTCGAGGGCGGTCCTGGTCGGGTTGGCCGACCGGCTGTACTCGTATCCCGCCCGCAGGCCGCCCACGCCGTCCTGCTTGTAGGTGGACACGGCGTATATGGGAGGAACGACGGCGCCCGTGTGCGGGTCCGCCTCCTGGCCCGCGTGAATGGCCAGCGTCTCGAAACCATGGTTCATGGGGTCGAGCGTAGCCGCCCGGCCCGCCTGGTCCCGGCGGGCGGCGCGTCAGCCGTTGGCCTAGTGGTTGGCGAGGAAGGCCAGCAGGTCCTGGCGGGTGACCATGCCCACCGGCTTGCCGTCGTCGAGGACCACGGCGGCGTCGGCCTTCTCCAGCGCCTCGACCGCCCGGGCCACCGGCTCACCGGAGCCGATCATGGGCAGCGGCGCGGACATGTGACCGCCGATCTCGTCCTCGGACCGCACCCGGCCGCGGTAGAGGCCCTCCAGCAGGTCGCGCTCCACGATCGAACCGATGACCTCGGCCGCCATGACCGGCGGCTCCTCCTTCATGACCGGAAGCTGGGAGACGTTGTACTCCCGCATGATCGAGATCGCGGTGCCGACGGACTCGTGCGGGTGGACGTGGACGAACTCGGGCAGCCCCGGCGTCTTGCGCCCCAGCACGTCCCCGACCAGGCCTTCCTCGCTCGACGTGGTGAGGAAGCCGTAGTCGGCCATCCACTCGTCGTTGAAGATCTTCGACAGGTAGCCGCGGCCGCCGTCCGGCAGCAGCACGACCACGACGTCGTCCGGCCCGGCCGCCTGGGCGACCCGCACGGCCGCCACCACGGCCATGCCGCACGAGCCGCCGACGAGCAGCGCCTCCTCGCGCGCGAGCCTGCGGGTCATGCCGAACGAGTCCTTGTCGGAGACCGCGATGATCTCGTCGCAGATCGTGGTGTCGTACGTCGCGGGCCAGATATCCTCGCCCACGCCCTCCACGAGGTAGGGACGGCCGGTGCCGCCGGAGTAGACGGAGCCGATGGGGTCGGCGCCGATGACCTTCACCCGGCCGCCGGAGATCTCCTTGAGGTACTTGCCGGTCCCGCTGATCGTCCCGCCGGTGCCGATGCCGGCGACGAAGTGCGTGATCCTGCCCTCGGTCTGCTCCCAGATCTCCGGCCCGGTGGAGTGGTAGTGGCTGGCCGGGTTCTCGGGGTTGGAGTACTGGTCGGGCTTCCAGGCGTTCGGGATCTCGCGGGCCAGCCGGTCCGACACCGAGTAGTACGAGTCGGGGTGGTCGGGCGAGACGGCGGTCGGGCAGACGACGACCTCCGCGCCGTACGCCCGGAGCACGTTGATCTTGTCCTGGGCGACCTTGTCCGGGCAGACGAACAGGCAGCGGTAGCCCTTCTCCTGCGCCACGATGGCCAGGCCCACGCCGGTGTTGCCGGAGGTCGGCTCGACGATCGTGCCGCCGGGCTTGAGCTCGCCGCTCCGCTCGGCCGCCTCGATCATCCGCACCGCGATGCGGTCCTTCACCGAGCCGCCGGGGTTGAAGTACTCCACCTTGGCCAGGACCTGGGCGGGCGCGCCCGCCGTGACCTTGCGCAGCCGGACGAGCGGGGTGTTGCCCATCAGCTCCACCAGCGAGTCGTGTACGCGCACCGCGATGACCACCTTGTTTGCCGAAGCTTGTCAGCCTGCCGTCAGCCGCGATCCCGATAGGGGTGGCCGGAACTCGGCTAGTTTCTTCTTCAAACCGTACCGTGAGCGTGAGGAGGGCGGGTGATCTGGACGTCCGGCGCGGTGCGCGCCGCGCGGCGTATCGCCACCGCCGCCGCCCTGGGCGGAGGCGGGCTCACGGCCCTGGGAGCGGTCACGTACGGCCTGCTGATGGCCGAGGCCATGGTGGCCCGCCGCATCGTGGGGCAGCCGCACGGCCTCGACGGCCCGCAGGCCGACGGCGTGTACGGCGCCTACCCCGGTGAGCCGATCCGGATGGCCGTCCTCGGCGACTCGACCTCCGTCGGCCTCGGCATGACCCGCCCCGAGGACACCCCGGCCGTCCGCATCGCGTACGGGCTCGCGGCGGTGGCGGAGCGCCCGGTGCGCCTCACCGTGGTCGGCCAGTCGGGCGCGGCGTCGGTGGACCTCGGCGTCCAGGTGGACCGCGTGCTGGAGAACCGGCCGGAAATCGCGGTGGTCTTCGTGGGGGCCAACGACGTGACCACGGCCACCCTGCCGGCCCGGGCCGTACGGCACCTGCAGAAGGCGGTGCGCCGGCTGCGCGAGGCCGGCGCGGAGGTGGTCGTGGGGACCTGCCCCGACCTGGGCACCGTACGCCCGCTCGCGCAGCCGCTCCGGTGGGTCACCCGGCGCTGGTCGCGGCAGCTCGCCGCGGCCCAGACGGTCGCCGTCGTCGAAGCGGGCGGCCGCACCGTGGCGTTCGCCGACCTGCTCGGACCCGAATTCGACGCGAATCCGGCAGAGATGTTCGGACCTGATCGTTTCCATCCATCTGCCCGAGGTTACCTACAAGCCGCGTACGCAGTGCTACCGTCTGTATGCGCCGCGTTGGGGTTGTGGCCCGAGCCGGAACCCGTGCGCGTCGAAGGATCGCAATACCTCTTGGCCGCAATGGCCGTGGAGGAACCCGGCACCGAGGTCACCGCGACCCGTGTCGCCGGCCGGGCATTCGGCCCCCACGGACGGTGGGCGGCGCTGCTCCGCCGGAGACCCGGGCCGCTTCCGAACGCCTAGAGCCGGCTACCTCCTGCGGCCGGGCCATCACCCCCTGTAGGAGCGAAATGATCCGGCCCCAGCTGAACCACGTGAAACCCGCTCTGGCGCTCGC
The DNA here is from genome assembly GCF_014892245.1 of Microbispora sitophila. NCBI lineage: Bacteria > Bacillati > Actinomycetota > Actinomycetes > Streptosporangiales > Streptosporangiaceae > Microbispora > Microbispora sitophila. The sequence continues at coordinate 257,440 of NZ_JADBGC010000010.1, forward strand.
CGCGACCGCCCTGCTGACCGGGGGCGCCCTCACCGGCTGCTCCGGTGGCGACGAGGCCGCCAAGGACTACCCGGCCTGGCAGAACACGCAGGTGAACGCGGTCAGCCGGGCCACCACGGGAGGCGGCGTCGCGGCCACCACCTCCATGCGGCCCGACGGCTCCCTGGAGACCGTCGCGCTCGATCTCGCCACCGGCCGCCGGCTGTGGGCACACCCCGCGACGATGGTGGGACGGCTCCCCGGCATGGGGGTGCAGGCTCCGGCGACCGTGGAGACCGGCGGCGGGCAGGCCGTGGTGGTCGCGCTCGACCCCGCCGCGGCCGGCCACAAGGGCGCCGCGCTGGTCGCCAGGGACGCCCGCACCGGGCAGCAGAAGTGGACCAGGCCCGTGCGGTCCACCTTCGGGCCGCAGCGCTGCGGGCCGTACGTCTGCGTCTCCGAGGACACCGCTCTCTCGTCCGCCCGCGTCGTGGTCCTCGACCCCCGCGACGGCGCCGTGAAGTGGCGCCTGGCCGGCATCGCGGAGGTCGAGTGGTCCGACTCGTCCAAGGTCGTCCTGCTCAGGCTCGCCTCCCACCCGGTGCTGGAGGCCCGTGCGATCAAGGACGGCAAGACCGTCTGGCAGCTGCCGATCGAGCAGGCCCTCGGCCCCGACGTCGACCTGAGCGGGGGCTGGGCCTTCGGCGCGACGGGCGACAAGATCATCGGATACGTCGCCCCGTACACCAATCCCGAGACCAAGGAGACCTCGACCTTCGGGCTGTTCTCCGCGCGTCTCGCCGACGGCGCCGTCGACTGGATGCGGCCGTCCGTCGTCCGCGTCTACCCCAGTGGCAACCCCGCGTACGCGCCGGTCGTCCGGCCGGTGGACGAGCAGGGCCAGTACGGCGGGTTCGCCCGGCTCGACGCCGAGACCGGACGGGTCCTGGGGCAGATCACACCCACCCAGGTTCCCGGGTCGGGCTGGTGGCTGGCCTTCCCGCCGGAGATGAACAAGCTCGGCTTCCTCAAGCGCGACGCGCCCGGCTCGGTCTTCGATCTCAGCACCGGCGAGCCGACCCCGGTGAGCGGCGCGACCGGCTGGTCGTTCTGCGTGACCGACCCCAAGCCGCTGCCGCTGCGCGGCATGATCCCCGGGTTCTACTCGATCGCGGCGCTGTGCGAGTTCGACCTGGCCACGGGCAAGCGCAAGGACTCCTCCTCCGCGCCGCCCTCCTGGTTCACGGGCAGCCAGAACGGCTGGCGCCTGTGGCGCGACGAGAAGGGCGGCCTCCACGCCGTCAACGACGGCACCGCCACCACTCCCGGCATGTACGGCTGATCGATTGGAAACCCGAGCGAGCCGGATAAGAGCGCCCCGACGAGCGACGCGGGAAACACCGAGCAAGCCGGAGGGCCGCGCCGCCGATCTGGACTGAGGAACGCGCGCAGCGAGGAACGAGCGAGCACGTGACGAGGGCTGTGCTCCTGGCGCGCCTCCGGCACGACCCGGCGGAAGTGAGCGGCCCTCCGAGCGACGCGGGAGACACTGTGCAGTAGTACAAAATTCTGGTGAGTGGGGCCCGGGGCGTGGCGGGCGGCGTACCGAGGGGTAACCTCCGGGGAGGAGGCCCCCCGAACCCTGGGTGGAGGGGCACGAGATCAGGCAGGAGAGTCACATGCCCGAGGCAGTCATCGTGGCGACCGCGCGGTCGCCGATCGGCCGCGCCTTCAAGGGGTCACTCAAGAACATCCGCCCGGACGACCTGACCGTGCAGATGGTCCGCGCCGCGCTGGCGAAGGTGCCGCAGCTCGACCCGAACGACGTTGACGACCTCATGCTGGGCTGCGGGCTCCCCGGCGGCGAGCAGGGCCACAACCTGGGACGCGTGGTCGCGGTGATGCTCGGGCTCGACAACGTGCCGGGCACCACCGTGACCCGCTACTGCTCGTCCTCCCTGCAGACGACCCGGATGGCGTTCCACGCCATCAAGGCCGGCGAGGGCGACGTGTTCATCTCGGCGGGTGTCGAGACCGTCTCCCGCTTCGCCAACGGCAGCTCCGACATGCCCCAGGCGCAGAACCCGCTGTTCGACGAGGCGAAGTCGCGGACGGAGGAGGCGGCGAAGGGCGGTGCGCCGGTGTGGCACGACCCGCGCGAGGACGGCGCGCTGCCGGACGTCTACATCGCCATGGGCCAGACGGCCGAGAACGTCGCGGCCCTGAAGGGCGTCTCGCGGCGCGAGCAGGACGAGTTCGGCGTGCGCTCGCAGAACCTCGCCGAGAAGGCCCTGGCCAACGGCTTCTGGGAGAGCGACATCACCCCGGTGACGCTCCCCGACGGCACCGTGGTGAGCAAGGACGACGGCCCCAGGGCCGGCACGACGTACGAGGCGGTCTCGCAGCTCAAGCCGGTCTTCCGGCCGGACGGCACGGTGACCGCGGGCAACTGCTGCCCGCTGAACGACGGCGCCGCCGCGGTGATCGTCATGAGCGACACCAAGGCCGCCGAGCTGGGCATCACGCCGCTCGCCAGGATCGTGTCGACCGGCGTCACCGGCCTGTCCCCCGAGATCATGGGGCTGGGCCCGATCGAGGCGTCGCGGCAGGCCCTCGCCCGCGCGGGCATGTCGATCGGCGACGTCGACCTGGTCGAGATCAACGAGGCGTTCGCGGCCCAGGTGATCCCCTCCTACCAGGAGCTGGGCATCGACATCGAGCGGCTCAACGTGAACGGCGGCGCGATCGCGGTCGGCCACCCGTTCGGCATGACCGGCGCCCGCATCACCTCCACACTGGTCAACAGCCTCCGGTTCCACGACAAGTCGATCGGGCTGGAGACGATGTGCGTCGGCGGCGGCCAGGGCATGGCGATGGTGCTGGAGCGGCTGTCCTGAGCGACGGGGCTCCCGCCGGTCCCGGCCAGCGCCGGGACCGGCGGGGGCTCAGCCGTGGTAGTCGGGGCCCGCGCGCGTGGGCTCGACCCGGATGATGACTCGCTTGTCCCGGATCATCGCGGCGCGGTAGTCGTCCCAGTCCGGGTGCTCGCCGCTGATGTCGCGGTAGTACTGCACCAGGTGGTCCATCGCGTCCGGCAGCGAGACGACGTGGGCGATGCCCTCGATCTGCATCCACTCGCCGTAGAAGGCATCGGTCATCACAGTGAGCACGACCTGGGGGTTCTCCCGGAGATTGCGGGTTTTGACGGCCGTCTCGCGGCTGCTGATCACGATGTAGCCGTCCTTGTCGCAGCCGACGGTCACCGGGGAGGTCTGCGGCCGCCCGTCCGGATAGCGGGTCAGCATGACCGCTCGGTGGTTGTTCCTGACGAACTCACGCGCCTTGTCGAGATCCATACAACAATGATGCGCCCGCACCGGAGCGGTGCGGGCGCGTCAGTTCTGCCTCAGGACGCCACTCAGGACCGCGGCAACGTGTTGCTCGTGAGTCGCTGCTCGTGCCTGCTGTGTTGTGCGTGCTGTGTTGTGCCTGCTGTGTGCGCGGGACGTCACTGCCCCCTCCCGCGCTCCGGTCTAGAAGCGACGGCGCCGTTCGTGTTCGAGGACGATCGCGGCGGCGTAGCCGTGGCTCAGCCCGTGCTCGTCGGCGAGCCAGTTGGCCCGCTCTTCACAGCGTAGGAACGACGGGCCGTTGTCGATGGCTTCGAACCACTCTGGGAGTTCGCGCCCGGTTATGGACGGGACACGGGCGATCAGCTTGTTCTGGGTCTCCGGTGAGTGGTTCAACGACATGGGCACCTCCACGGAAAAGGCTGCTTTGTGTCACAGTGCATCACCGGTCCGCGCTTGACAAGCCCCCGGCGGCATTGATTTGTTACAAGATGTTGATCGAAAGTTGCGGCGCCGATCACCGGATCCTGATATAGCGCGACAAAGGGGCACCGCTCCCGGAGGAACGGCGCCCCTTCGACTCGTACGGCTAGTCGTTGTTCGTGAAGTAGCTGATGAAGCGGAGGATCTCCAGGTAGAGCCAGACGAGGCTCAGGGTCAGGCCGAACGCCATCAGCCACGAGTAGCGCTCCGGCACACCGGCCCGCACCCCGGCCTCGATCTCGCTGAAGTCGAGCAGCAGGAAGAAGCAGCCGAGCAGGATCATGCCGATGCTGAAGATCCATCCGATGGGGCTGTCGGTACGCAGGCCGAGGCCACCGGTGACGAAGATGCTCGCGATCCAGTTGATCAGCACCAGGCCGACCGCGCCGAACCCGGCGGCGATCACGAACTTGGCGAACTTCGGCGTCGGCCGGAAGATCTTCAGCGCGTACACGGCCAGCGTGCCGCCGAAGGCCACCATCGTGCCGAGCACGGCCTGCAGGACGATGCCGTTGTAGACCGTCTCGTACATGTGGCTCAGCACGCCGATGGCGACGCCATAGCACACGGAGTAGCCGAGGATCAGCGCGGGGTTCGTGCTCTGCCGGAACGACACGATGAGCCCGAGGATCAGGCCCACGATCATCGCCGGCGCCGCGAGCCCCCAGCCGAGGTTGAAGTACCAGGCCAGGGCCGCCGACACGACGAGCGTGCCGAGGGTCATGAAGCCCCGCACCACGACGTCGTCGATGGTCATGGCCCGCGCCGCGGGGGGAGCGTACGAGGGCGCGGCGTACATCTGGTTCAGCTGCTGCACGCTGGGCGTCGGACCGGCCCACGCCTGCTGACCAGCCGCCCCGCGCCGACTGAATATGGGGTTCTTGCTCTCCATTCGCTTCCTCCAGGACGCGACTCACTGATCAGCCGCTGCGCGGCCTAGTGGGGATGGTGCCCGAGGAGTAGTGCCCCCACAAGGGGGAGCGCCACTCCACCACAGTGGCAACGATCAGGATTTCCGACAAGTTCCCGCCGTTGCCTTACGGACGAGAACGAGCCGACGTCGATCGCAGAACAAACTTGAACAGTTCCTTTACTTGAGGTCTTCAAGTCTGGTGCTAGCGTGGTGCGGAGCCGAGAAGTAGCGGCCTGACCAGGCAGAACGCCTCAGCGACCACTCCGCCTGCCGTTGCGAGCCTCTCATTCCAAATCACACAGGCACAGCAGCCCGTCCGGACGGTCACTTCGACGCCGCAGAGCCGCCCGACCGCCGCCAGTGCCGCAGGGGAATGTCATCGCAAGGAGGACGGCGATGAACGTCAGCGGCCCACCATTACTGCGAAGGTTCCGGCCTGATTCCATCCGGGGACGGATCACCGTCCTCGTCACGGCGCTCGCCACCCTGCTGCTGATCCCCACCGGGATCCTGGGCAGCATACTGGCCCGGCAGGCCTTCTCCACCGCGGTCTGGCTCGACGCCCGGCAGGAGGCCGCGCTCACGGCCGCCGCGTGGCGTACGGGCCACTTCCGCCACGTCATCATCCCGCAGGTGGCCGGGATCGACCTGGTCCAGGTGGTGGCTCCCAATCGGCGGGTGCTCGCCGCGTCGCCCGCGGCCCGGGGCATGCCCCCGCTGACTTCCTTCTGGCCGTCCCAGGAGGATCCGATGCAGGACCTGCAGGCCTGCGCGCACGACGGGATCGGCTGCCTGCGCCTGTCGGCGCTGCGGGTGACGCCGGGGCCCAACTCTCCCGTCGTGTACGCCGGACGCCCCATCGACGGCTTCACGCCCGTCGCGATGTTCGACCTGCTCTTCGCCGCGGAGGTCGCCGTGCTCGTGCTGCTCACCGCCTGGGCCACCTGGAAGGTGGCCGGACGCACCCTGCGCCCCGTCGAGGCCATTCGCAGCGATCTGGCCGCCGTCAACGTGAACGACCTGGACACCCGGGTGCCCGTACCGGCGGGGGACGACGAGATCGCGCGGCTCGCCCGCACCGTGAACAGCACGCTCGCCCGCATCGAGCAGGCGAAGCTCACCACCGAGCGGGCGCTGCGGCGGCAGCGCGAGTTCGCCGCGGACGCCTCCCACGAACTGCGCACTCCGCTCGCCGGCCTGCGCGCACAGCTGGAGGAGGCGCAGCTTCACCCCGACGAGACCAATCTGCGGTCGCTGCTCAGGGACGCGCTGCTCGACGTGGAGCGGCTGGAAGCGATCATCGACGACCTGCTCCTGCTGGCGAAGGTGGGGGCAACGGCCCCGGGCCGCAAGCCCGTGGACGTGACGGCGCTGGTCAGGGATGAGGTCGCCCGCCGGACCGACCGGATACCGGTGCGCCTTCGGCTGGCGGACGGGGTCACGATGCACGCCGCGCCGCGCCACCTCGCCCGTCTGCTGACCAACCTGCTCGACAACGCGCAGCGGCACGCCAGGAGCGTGGTCGAGGTCGGGCTCCGGCGCGACGACGGCTTCGTCGAGTTGTGGGTCAGCGACGACGGTCCCGGCGTCCCGGTGTGCGAACGGGAGCGGATCTTCGAACGCTTCGCCAGATCGGACACGGCGCGCAGCCGGGGCCGTGGGGGCACCGGGCTCGGCCTGGCCATCGCCCGCGACATCGCCCGCGCCCACTGCGGCACCTTGGTGGCGGCCGAGTCGCCGTACGGCGGCGCCATGTTCGTGCTGTGCCTGCCGGTCTCCGGCTGCCCGCCGAACACCGACGCCGCGCCCTCGCAGGCCACGATCCACGGCGCCGCCGGCCCGTACGCCGAGCCGCGGCGGATGGATGACGCCCCGGCGCCGGTGAACGAGCGACGTGCCTGACGGCGGTCAGAGGCGGGCGAACCAGTCGCGGACGGCGCGCCGGCCGCCCCCGCCGAGCGCCACCATCAGGGCGTACCGGGCCTTCGCCGGAGCCAGGCCGCGGGCCCCGATGGCGCCGACCTTCGCGGCCAGCCCCAGGGCCGGTGGCAGGTCCTCCAGCGCGACCGGCCGGGTGTGGCACCGCGAGGCGACCACCACGGGGATGTCCCACTCCGCCAGCTCACTGAGGGTCGCGTACAGGTTGATCGGGATGTTCCCGACGCCGGTGCCCTCCAGCACGACGCCCCTGGCTCCGGCGTCCACGACGGCCGTGACGAGCACGGGGTCCATCTCCGGATACGTTTTGATCAGCGCGACGTTCGTCTCCGGCTCTCCCCGCGCCGCCGGGGGCCGCGGCGGCGGCGTCGCCGTCAGCTCGGCCCGGCCGTCCGCGACCCGGCCGAGGATCGGCGCGGGGGCGGAGGAGAGTGCCGCCAGGCCCGTCGCGTCGGCCATCGTGACCCAGCGGGCCGCGTGCAGTTCGTCGTTCACGCAGACCACCGCGCCGACGCCGCGAAGCGCGGGATCCGCGGCGGCGACCAGGGACGACGCGAGGTTGCGCGGGCCGTCGCTCGACAGCTCGTCCAGCCCGCGCACGGCGCCGGTCAGCACGATGCCGCCGCGGAGAGCGGCGGGCCCGGCGAGCAGGTCCGTGAGGAAGGCCGTCTCCTCGATCGTGTCCAGGCCGTGGGTGACGACCACGCCGTCGAACCCCTCGTCGAGCAGGGCCGTACGGGCACGCCGGGCCAGCCGCACCATGGTGGAGGGCGAGGTGTCCCAGCTCGGCTCGGCCTGGACGTCCTCGGTCACGACCTCCACGCCGAGATTCCCGGGTACGGCAGCCAGCAGGTCGGCGGCGGTCGCGATCCCCGGACGGCTGGTGTGACGGGCATACGCCATGACGTCGCCCGTCGCGACCAGCAGCACGCGCCGGGTCACGACGCGTCGTCCTCGGCGGATGCGGCGACTCCCGCGTGCCGCTCGAGCCGTTCGACGCGTTGCAGGAGCGGAGCGATCTCCTGACGGACGACCGCCGCCACGGCCTGCACAGCGGTCTGGGAAGCGGTCTGGGGGGCGGTCTGGGGGGCGGACTGAGGGGCGGACTGAGGGGCGGCCTGGGATGCGGCGGCGTCCTGCGCCCGGAGGTGGACGTAGCCGGCGAGCGCCGCGACGACCGCGCGCCGCGTGAGGCGGGGCTCCGCGCCTCGTGCCCGCAGCACCTGCCCGCCGGTCCCGTCGGGCTCCGTGACCAGGCCGAGCAGCAGGTGTTCGCACCCGATGTAGTTGTGCCCCAGCGCATGGGCCTCGGTGACCGCCAGTTCGAGGGCGTTGGCCGCGGGCGCGTCGAACCGGCTCGGACCGTCCTTCCCCGTTCCCTCGTCCCCGGACTGCTCCGGGCCGGCCGCCGTGGCGGGTGCGGAAGGGCTGCGGCTCGCGAGGTCGCGTTCGAGCAGGGTGGGCTCGATCTCGATCGCTCGCAGGACGTGCAGGGCGAGGTTCTGCCCCTCGGCCAGCATCGCGGCGAGCAGGTGCTCGGTGCCGATACCGGAGGCGCCCTCGGCCCGGGCCCGTTCCAGCGCCAACCGGAAGACGGCACGGGTCCTGGGCGTGAAGTGCGACAGCCGGGGGTCGTCGATCTCGAAGTCGCCGAGGATGCTCTCGCGGATGGCGGTCACCCGGCGGACCGCCTGCTCCAGCGCCCGCTGGCAGATCGCGGACACCGGAAGTGCCGCCTCCTTGACCGCCTCCGCGAGATCGTCCGGCAGGTACACGTTGATCTTAGGCATGCATCATTCATACCCCCATTGGGGTTACACGTCTACCCCCATCCTCAGGGGAGCGTGACGTACTTGCCGAGAAACTCCCGGACCTCGGGGATGTCCAGGCGGTAGTCGACGTTGGTCGTCCGACAGGCGTCGTCCACTCCACTGATCGTCGTGGCCACGAGCAGGTTCGAGGCGGGACCTCCGAGGTAGTTGGGGCCGCCCGAGTCGCCGTAACAGGTTCCGCCCTCCCCGCGCGAGGGGTCCGGCGTCAGGTCGAGCCACCTGCTGCCGAGGCGCTTGAAGGAGATGGAGGTCTGGCTGCGCGTGTCCGTGTAGTGGTATCGCCATCCGTGCCGCTTCTTCGTGGGGTCCACCGAGCCGTAACCGACGGGGGTGAAGCGCGCGGTCTTCAGGCTGCCGTCGGCCTTGAGCTGGTCGAGCAGGCCCAGAGGAGGCAGCTTGGCCGGCGTGATGCCGGTGATGGGCTCGGAGAAGAGGACGACCGCCATGTCATGGGCATCACTGTCGTCCGTGTGCCTCGGGTCGGGCACGAAGCGACCGGTGTAGAGCTTCGCCCCGGCCTGGTAGCGGCTGGCGAAGGAGACCCGGGCGGTCTTCTGGCCCTCATGCCCGCAGTGGGCGGCCGTGAGGAAGACGGTCGGCGAGATGAGGGTGCCGGTGCAGTACGACCACGTGCCGTCGCTTTCCGGCGCGTCTCCGATGAGGGCCCCCACTTCGGGGTGTTCGGTCCCGTCGACCGAGCCATGGGTGATGGCCGACGCGGGCGAGGCGATACTCGCCATCAAACCCGTAAGAATCATGACAAAAGGGACGAAACGCATGCACGAATGTATCCGAACATGGGCTCCGTATGACAAAGCGGACCGAAAAGATCTACCGATCGGCCGTCAGGGCGGGACTTCCCGCATCAACGCCCGTCATCGGCGTTGAACCGCCCGGCCGCCGCTCGGCCGGACCGCCGGCACCAGAACACACAGCGGGAGACGCAGGCCACCAGCTCGCCGTACATGCGAAGACCGCCCCTCCGGTCGAAGGAGGAGCGGCCATGGTGATGCGGCCCGAGTCGCTTACCTCGGCATCGGGCAGTGATCCCGACCGTGATGGTCCCAGCCGTGATGGTCCCGACCGTGCCGATCCCAGCCGCGCTCGTCCCAACCGCGCTGGTCCCGACCGCGCTCGTCCCGACCACGGTGATCCCGACCACGGTGATCCCAGCCGTGACGATGCCGACCGTGGTGATGCCGACCGTGGTGATACCGACCGCGGTGATGCCGACCGTGGTGATGCCGACCGTGGTGGCGATCACAGCCATGCCCGTCATCCTGCGGCGATGTCGCCGCCACTGCAGCGCCGAGACCCGAGACCGTCGAGGGCGAGGCCAGGGCACCCTGAGCCGGCCACAGCACGAGCGTGCCGAGAAGGGCCACGCCTAAAATGCCGCATCGTTTCCCGTACATGTGATTCCTTCCGGTCGGGGCCCCCGTAGCACGCCTGGAAGCCTCTCGAATCGGACATTCAGGACCATTCCCCCCGTCGGGGGGTCATAGATGCACCAGCAGTCAACTTGGCATCTCGAGTTGCCATGGCAAGTCCAAAGACACTTTGGTGACAGCGCTGATCGCGCCCGCGGTTCGCCATGACGGCCTACGACGTCGGGGTACCACCCAGCTCACACTCCTTGGTCGCGACCCCGGCGTGCCCCCCACAGGTCGCGGAGTTGGCCGGCCACGGTGTCGCCGTCCTGCTGGGCGAGGAGTGAAGCTGGGGGCGCACCACGGGCACGGCCTCCCGCGGACGCTCGCATCCGGCCGTAGTCAACCGGACAGCCGGAATCGGGCCCGTGGTCCCGCTCCCCCAGGTCACGGGCTGATTGGTCGAGGCGGCGCTCAGTGCCCCCGGTGGGACTCGAACCCACACCACAGCCCTTTTAAGGGGCTTGCCTCTGCCATTGGGCTACGGGGGCGCCGCGATCATATGTCACGGATCACTCCTCTGTAAGCAAGTTACGTCTTACGCGGCTTGTCCCCCTTTCCACAGCGCGTGAACGGCGTCTCTGGCCGCCACCCGGTCAAGGTCCTGGAGACCGTCCGCACCTTCTCCCCCGTCCACCACACCAGCATGTCAGAGCGCAGGAACACGAAACGGCCCGGCGGGGTGCGCCGCCGGGCCGTTGCGTGTCCTGAGGTCGTGCCGTCGATCCGTCCGCGCCGAGCGGTCAGCGCTTGGGGCCGCTCTTCGCGGCCGCCCTGAACTCGTCGCGCGGGTGCTCGATCTCGCCGAGGGAGATCGTCTCTCGCTTGAAGAACAGCGACAGCGTCCAGTCCATCACCACGCGGACCTTCCGGTTGACGGTGGGCACCCGCGACAGGTGGTAGGTGCGGTGCATGAACCAGGCCGGGAAGCCGCGCAGCTTCACGCCGTAGACGTTCGCGACGCCCCGGTAGAGGCCGAGCCCGGCGACCGACCCGGCGTACTTGTGCCGGTAGTCCTGCAGCTTCTCGCCGCGCAGGTACGCCGCGATGTTGTCGCCGAGGACCTTCGACTGCCGTACCGCGTGCTGGGCGTTCGGCGCGCAGTACTGGCCGGGGTTGGTCACGTCGGGCACGCCCGCGATGTCGCCGGCGGCGAAGGCGCCCTTGACGCCCGCGACGGTCAGGCGCGTCGTGGTCTTGATCCGGCCGCGCTCGTCGAGCGGCAGGTCGGTGGAGTTGACGATCGGGCTCGCCTTGACGCCTGCGGTCCAGACGATCGTGGCAGACTCGAACTCGTCGCCGTCCGAGGTCTTGACCAGGCCGCCCTCGCACGACTGGAGGAACGTCTCCATCTTGAGCTCGATCCCGCGCTCGCGCAGCTGCTCGGCCGTCCACTCGCCCATCTCGGGGCCGACCTCGGGCAGGATGCGGTTGGACGCCTCGATCAGGACCCAGCGCAGGTCCTTCTTGTCGATGCTCGGGTAGTACTTGATCGCGTCCTCGGTCATGTCCTCGAGCTCGGCGAGGGCCTCGATGCCGGCGAAGCCGCCGCCGACCACGACGAAGGTCAGCGCGCGGCGGCGCACGTCCTCGTCGTCGCTCGACTCGGCCCGGTCGAGGAGGGCCAGGACCCGGTTGCGCAGCGCGATCGCCTCGCCGACCGTCTTGAAGCCGATGGCCGCGTCCTCCAGGCCGGGGATCGGCAGCGTACGGGAGATCGAGCCGGCCGCCATGACGACGACGTCGTATTCGATCTCACGCGACTGGCCCGCGGCGGGCTCGAAGGTCAGCGTGCGCGCCTCGTGGTGCACCTTGGAGACCTTGCCGTTGAGGATGCGCACCTTCGGCAGCACCCGACGCAGCGGGGCCACGACGTGGCGCGGCGAGATGTTGCCGGCCGCCGCCTCGGGAAGGAACGGCTGGTAGGTCATGTACGACTGCGGGTCGATGAGCGTGATCCGCACGCTGCCGTCGCGCAGCTCTCGGCGGAGCGTGCGCTGGAGACGAAGAGCCGTGTAAAGGCCCACGTACCCACCGCCGACGATGACGACGTGCTTCCAGTTGCGGTCTGCCACGGATGCCCTCCCAACGCTTGTGAAAGCATTCACAAGCCTACGTCACGAGTCGGCAACCGCACCAACCCACTAGGGCCGAAGGTCCAGTGATTTTCCCCACTTCGTCATCTCTTGACGACATTTCTCAGGAAAATTCCCGCGTTCTTCCCTTCGTGATCGACTTCACACTCGTGAAATGGTTCACAAGGGTGCCGTCCCCAGGGCGGCGGCGCGGGCGAAGGCCCCGTCGAGCATGTCCGCGGTGACCCGGCCGGTGAAGGTGTTCTGCTGGCTCGGGTGGTAGCAGCCGATGAGCGTGACCGGAGCCGCGCCGTAAGAGAGGGACACCTCCACCGCGTGGCCGAACGGCGGCCTGCGGGGCGGCAGCGTGAACCCGGCCTCGCGCAGCGCGGGCCACACCGCCTGCCAGGCGAAGCCGCCGAGCGCCACGATCACCCGAGTCGTGCCGGCCACCAGCGCGAGTTCCCTGGCGAGCCAGGGGAAGCAGGTGTCGCGCTCCTCCGGGGTGGGCTTGTTGGCGGGCGGCGCGCACCGCACCGCCGCCATCATCCGGGCGCCGATCAGCCGCTGCCCGTCGCCCGCGTGGACGCTGGTCTCCTGCGCGGCGAGCCCGGTGCGGTACAGCGACGCGAACAGCCAGTCGCCGCTGCGGTCGCCGGTGAAGATCCGGCCGGTCCGGTTGCCGCCGTGCGCGGCGGGGGCCAGACCCACGATGAGGGTGTGCGGCGCCTCGTCGCCCCACCCCGCGATCGGCCGGCCCCAGTAGGTCTCGTCCGCGAACGCCCGCCGTTTGACGTCGGCGACCTCCTCCCGCCACTCCACGAGACGGGGGCAGGCGCGGCACACCGACTGCCTGGCGGTCAGTTCGGTCAGCGTACGGCTCTCTGCGGCCAGTTTGGCGACCTCGTGGGCGTCGTGGGCGACGGGGGTGTCCGGGCACGCGGGGTCGCCCGGCCAGCCGGAACCGGGAGGAACGGAGCTCATGACACCGATCGTGCCAGGTCAAAAGATGTGTGTCGGCCAGAAGCCGGCTCTCGCGGCGCCGGCGCCCGCGACCGCCGATCGCGCCGCGGAACCGGCGCCCGGTGCCGCGCCGTCGCGCGGTCTCCACCCGGTGTCCACGGAGCATCCGCGCCGTGTCACGAAGAGGCCATGCCGAGAAAGATTCCAATCTTTTCCGTCGTGCCGGAGGTGGGTACGTACGGCGCGTGTCGACCGACTCAATCCCCCCGCTGTTCGGCCCGGCGTTCGACGCCGACCCTTACCCCGCCTACGACTGGCTGCGCCGGAACGCACCGGTGACCCGCGTGCCGCTGCCCGGCTGCGAGGCGTGGCTGATCACACGGTACGAGGACGCCGTGACCGCGCTGACCCATCCCGCCCTCGCCAAGGACCCGGCGGCCGGCTCGCCCGAGTGGCGGGCCGCCTCTCTCGGCCTGCCCCTGGACCACCGGCCCGGTCTCGCCCGCCACATGATCAACGCCGACGGAGGCGACCACGCGCGCCTGCGGCGGCTCGTGAGCGGGGCCTTCACGCCCCGGCGGATGGCGGGGCTGCGGACGCGGGCGCTGGAGGTGACCGACGCGCTGCTCGACCGCCTCGACGGCCCCGAGGCGGATCTGATCGCCGGTCTCGCCTATCCCCTGCCGATCACGATCATCTGCGACCTGCTCGGCGTGCCCGAGGAGGACCGGGCCACCTTCCACCACCACGCCTCCGTCATCGACTCGGCGGCGGCGTCCGAGGTGGAGGAGATCACCCGCGCCACGGACGCCCTGGAGAGCTTCCTGGCCGACCTGGTCGAGCTCAAGCGTTCCCGGCCGGGCAACGACCTGCTCACCGATCTCGTACGGCGGTCCAACCAGGGCGAGATCGACAAGGACGAGCTGACCTCGACCGCGTTCCTGTTGCTGATCGCCGGCCACGAGACGACCGTCGCGCTGATCGGCAACGGCCTGCTCGCGCTGCTGCGGCATTCCGGCCAGGCGGCGGCCCTGCGCGCCGACCTCTCCCTGCTGCCGGACTTCATCGACGAGATGCTGCGCTACGACGGTCCCGTGCGGAACGCCACCTGGCGCTTTCCCACCGAGCCCGTGGTCATCGGCGGCCAGGAGATGCTGCCCGGGGAGCCCATCCTCGTCTCGCTGCTGGCGGCGAACCGGGACCCGGCGGCGTTCGCCGAACCGGACGCGTTCTCCCCCGGCCGGATCGGCGAGCCGCACCTCGCCTTCGGCCGGGGGCCGCACTACTGCGTCGGCGCGGCCCTGGCCAAGGTGGAGGGAGAGGCCGCGATCGGCCGGGTCCTCGAACGGTTCCCCGATCTTGCCCTCGCCACCGACCCCGCCGAGCTGAGCTGGTGGCCGAGCGCCATCATGCGCGGCCTGTTCTCCCTGCCTGTCCGCCTGCACGGCTGACGTCCCGCCCGGCTCCGTCCGTACACGGAGCCGGGCTATGGACGGATAGTCTTCGCGTAGATAGTCTGTGCGTAGGCAATGAGCGAAGGAACCCGGAATGTGGGAGTACGAGCACAGCGTGGAAACCGCCGCGAGCGCGGGCACGGTCTGGCGGCACTGGTCGGACATGGCGGCGTGGCCGCGCTGGAACGACGGGATCGAGAGCATCGAGATCGACGGGCCGTTCGCCGTCGGCACCACGTTCACGATGACCCCGCCGGGCGACGAGCCGATCCGGATGCGCCTGACCGAGGTCGAGCCGGGCAAGTGGTTCACCGACGAGATGGACGCCGGCGACTTCGTCGTACGGACCGTGCACCGGCTCGAACCGGCCGACGGCGGCACCAGGATCGTCTACCGCACCGAGATCACCGGCCCGGCCGCGGACGAGGTCGGCCCGCAGCTCGGCCCGGCCATCACCGCCGACTTCCCCGACGTGCTGGCCGCGCTGGTGCGGCTGGCAGAGGAGGGCTAGACCATGCCGCCGCTGGACCCCGAGGAGAGCCCGGGGTTCCTGCTGTGGCACGCCACGCTCCGCTGGCAGCGCGACATCGCGGCGGCCCTCGCGCCGCTGGATCTCACCCACGTGCAGTTCGTCCTGCTGGCCGCCACGTGGTGGTTCAACTCCCACGGCGAGGATCCCAACCAGCTCACGCTGGCCCGGCAGGCCGGCACGGACGTGAAGATGACCTCGCAGGTCATCCGCAAGCTGGAGGCCAAGGGCCTGGTCCTGCGCGAGGTCGACCCCGCCGACACCCGAGCCAGGAGGCTGCGGGTCACCGAGCGTGGCGCCGCCCTCGCGCAGGAGGCGATCACCGTGGTCGAGGGGGTGGACCGGGCCTTCTTCCGGCCCGTCTCCGACCGCACGACGCTCCTGACCATGCTGCGTGCGCTCGGGTCCGGCTGACTCCGCGTTCGTCCTACCGCTCTCGGCGCGACGGCGTGGCGGAGGGCGACGGTGAGGCGGAAGGGGTCGCGGAGGGGGTGGCGGAGGCCGTGGCGTCCGTGGGCGCCGGCGTGGCGGGCGCGCAGGTCGCCTCCGTCCCGTCGGGGGCGAAGGCGCCCGGCCCGCGCATCGGCCGCAGCGGCAGCGGGTAGGCGTTGCGGATGGGCGGCTCGCCGCCACAGGGGATGACGATGCTCTGGTCGAACATCTCCGGATTCATCATGATCGGGTTGCCGTCCTGGTCGTAGAGCCGGACGTTGCGCAACGGCGTCCCGTCCTCCGCGTACGGGAAGATGTTGTAGACGTCCCCGCCCAGCGAGGACACCGTCTCCACCCGCATCCCCGGCCCGTACACGTCCGGCTGGGGGCCGTAGTCGAAGGCCACGCTGCGCGACGACGTGCTCGGGACGTCGGCCATCGCCGTGATCACGAGGACCGCGGCCAGCAGGTTGGCCCCGAGCAGCAGCACGCGGCCCCAGCGCGACGGCCGCGTACGGCCCCGCCGGCCCAGCCACACCGACCCCCAGATGACCGCGAGCGTGAACACCCAGGCGGGGATGTCGCCGGGGACCAGCCCGGGGGCGCTGATCGGTGCGAGCACGGCCAGCGCGATCGCGTAACCCCGCAGCACCCACCACGCGGGGCGCAGCTCTGGGGCGAAGACGGCGGCCTGCCGGTAGGGCGGGAGCACGAGCAGCCGCGTGTGAACGCGCCGGACGGCTCCGCTCACCCGCTCGCGCAGCCGCCCGCCCAGCGAGGAGCCGCCGCCCGACGGCCGCCCGCCGTAGGCGGCCCGCAACTCGGCCGCGTACGCCTCGGGGCTGCCGAGGCGTTCCTCCAGCGACATGCCCGGCTCGGCGGCGACCTCGGCGAGATGTTCGTCCAGGTCCTCCAGCAGCGCGTCCCGGTCGCGGGCGGGGAGATCGGCGAGCGCCTCGCGTACGGCGGCGGCGTAGTCCTGGGGCGTCATTGGGGGATTCATCCTGGATCGACCTCCTTGAGCAGGTCGTTCATGGTGGCGGCGAAGGACGTCCAGGTCTTCGCCGAGGTCTGGAGGAGCGAGCGGCCCACGTCGTTCAGGCCGTAGTACTTGCGGTGCGGTCCCTCGTCGGAGGCGACCACGTAGGAGGTGAGCGCTCCGGCCTTGAAGAGCCGCCGCAGCGTCCCGTACACCGAGGCGTCGCCGACGTCCTCGAGCCCCGCCTCACGCAGGCGGCGTACGACGTCGTATCCGTAGCTGTCGCGCTCGGCGAGCACCGCGAGGACCGCCAGGTCGAGAACCCCTTTGAGGAGCTGGCTACTGTCCACGCACCGCACAGTACTACGCAATGCGCAATAGCGGCAAGATCGGGCCCCGAGGGGCCGGACCGTGGGCGGTCAGGCGGTGAGGGACCAGGCGATTCCGTCGAGGATGTCGTGCTCGCTGACCACGACCTCGGAGAAGCCGTAGCGGCGGACGATGCGGTCGAGAATGAGCGCGCCCGCGCCGATGACGTCCACCCGGCCCGGGTGCATGACCGGGATGGCCGCCCGCTCGTCGTGCGTCATGCGCAGCAGTCGCGCGGATACCTCGTGGACCCGCTCGGCGGGGATGCGCGAGTGATGGATGCGCGCGGGGTCGTAGGCGGACAGATCGAGCGCGATCCCGGCGACCGTGGTGACCGAACCCGCCAGGCCGACCAGCGTCCGCGCCGTGCGCACGGGGACGCTCTCCTCGACCCGGTCCATCGCCGCCTCGATGTCGGCGATGGCCGCCTCCACCGTCTCGGCGCTCGGGGGGTCGTCGCGCAGGTGGCGCTCGGTCAGCCGTACGCAGCCGATGTCCACCGAGAGCGCGCCCTCGACGGACCGGGAGCCGACGACGAACTCGGTCGAGCCGCCCCCGATGTCCACCACCAGATAGGGGGTCTCGGCCTCGGCACCGGAGTGGGCCAGGCCCCGGGTCGCGCCGGTGAAGGACAGCCGCGCCTCCTCGTCACCGGTCACCACCTCGGGCTCCACGCCGAAGATGTCCCGCACACCGGAGACGAAGTCGGCCCGGTTGGCGGCGTCGCGGGTCGCCGAGGTGGCGACCACGCGGACCGGCAGGGGACCGTCCGGGGAGTGCTCCCTGATCAGCTTGGCGTACCCGCGCATGGCCGTGAACGTCCGCTCCAGGGCCTCCGGCGCGAGCCGTCCCGTACGGTCGACGTCCTGGCCGAGCCTGACGATCTCCATCCGCCGCTCGACGTCGGTGAGGCTGTCGCCCGAAATGTCCGCGATGAGAAGGCGGACCGAGTTGGTCCCGCAATCGATGGCCGCGACCCGCTTCGTCTTCACGCTCATCCCCTCCGGCCTCCGGTCGGCTCCCCGCGCCATGGCGGCGCTCCCGTTTCGGTCCCGCGCCCGGCCGGGCTCATGACTGCTCTTCGGTTTTCTCCACGACCACGCAGGGGCCGCCGGCCCACCAGTCGGGCAGCGCGTCGAGGGCCTCGCGGCCGAACGGGTTGACCCCCGGCGCGGCCAGCTCGTGGGCGACCAGCGCGTGCAGGCACTTGACCCGGCCCGGCATGCCGCCGGCGCTCTGCATGCCGCGCGGCAGCGGCTCCAGGCCCTCCTCCTCGGCCGCGCGGTCGCGGCGGGCGACATAGTCCTCGTGGGCCGCCCGGTAGGCCTCGGCCAGCTCGGGGTCCTCGGAAAGCCGGGCCTGCATGCTTCTCATCAGGCCGGAGGACTCCAGCGTGCCGATCGCCGAGGCGGCCTTCGGGCAGGTCAGGTAGAACAGCGTGGGGAACGGCGCGCCGTCGGGCAGCCGGGGCGCGGTCTCCAGCACGTCGGGCAGGCCGCAGGGGCACCGGTGGGCGACGGCCCGCACCCCGCGCGGCTGCCGCCCGAGCTGCGCCCGCGCCGCCGCCAGGTCGGCGGGGTCCACCCGGCCCGCGTGGCCCACGTGGTCCGCCTGGTCGTCCACCACGTCGATCTCCTCGCCCTTCACGCTTTCCGCCACGCCGTCACCGGCGACGTACGCGGTCCTCATCCCGCCGGTGCCGACGCCGACGCGGATGCGGACGCCGTCGGTGCCGGGCTCTGCCGCGCCGCGGGTGCGGCGGGCCGCCCCTTGTCGGCCGCCTCGAACGACCGCCAGAGAGTGACGTACCAGGCGGGCCGCTCCGGCTGCTTCGCCCCCGCCTTGGCGGCGGCGGTCCCGGCCGTCTCCTCGTCGAGCACCTGGTAGCAGTCCGCGCCCGGCTCGCAGTAGAACAGCCGCTCCTTGGCCAGGCGCTTGATGTAGTCCGGATCCTCCAGCCGCCGGCGCCGCTGCTCCAGATTCTGGAGCTTGCGCAGCGCGTTCGCCTGCTGCGCCTCAAGCTGGGCGATCTGCCGGCGTTGGGCGACGTACTCCCGCACGGGGTAGGCCAGGCTCATGGCGATGGCGCACACGACGACCGCGAGGATCGCCGCGCGCCCGGTGAGCTGCGGCCGCTTCGCCGCCACGAAACCACCCCTCCCGGTCGGTCAGCGCATGGCCCGATCAACGGCCACACTAACCGCCCGTCCCGGCCGTACACGCCCGGACGGGCACGGCGTCGCCGCACCCATCGCCACACCGGGCGTCCGGAACGTGTCCAGCCGGGCTACCGCCGCGTGCCGCAGGCTATCCCCGGAAACGCGGGAAGGCGGCGCGACCGGCGTACCGCGCCGCGTCGTCGAGCAGCTCCTCGATGCGCAGGAGCTGGTTGTACTTGGCCACCCGGTCCGAGCGAGCCGGGGCGCCGGTCTTGATCTGACCGCAGTTGGTGGCCACGGCGAGGTCGGCGATCGTGGTGTCCTCGGTCTCGCCGGAGCGGTGGCTCATCATGCAGCGGTAGCCGCTGCGGTGGGCCAGGTCGACCGCGTCGAGGGTCTCCGACAGCGTGCCGATCTGGTTCACCTTCACCAGCAGGGCGTTGGCCGCGCCGTCGGCGATGCCGCGGCCGAGTCGCTCGGGGTTGGTGACGAACAGGTCGTCGCCCACGAGCTGGACCTTGGCGCCGAGCGAGGTGGTGATGGCCTTCCAGCCCTCCCAGTCCTCCTCGTTCAGCGGGTCCTCGATGGAGACCAGCGGGTAGGAGCGGACCAGGTCCTCGTAGAAGGAGATCAGCTCGGCGGCCGACACGCCCTTGCCGTCGATCGTGTAGACGCCGTCGTTGTGGAACTCGCTGGCCGCGACGTCGAGCGCGAGCGCGATGTCCTGGCCCGGCGTGTAGCCGGCCTTCTCGATCGCGACCATGATCAGGTCGAGGGCGTCGCGGTTGGACGGCAGGTTGGGCGCGAAACCGCCCTCGTCGCCCAGGCCGGTGGCGTAGCCCTTCTCCTTCAGCACGCCCTTGAGCGTGTGGTAGGTCTCCGCGCCCATGCGCAGCGCCTCGGAGAACGTCTCGGCGCCGATCGGCGCGATCATGAACTCCTGGATGTCCACGTTGGTGTCGGCGTGCGCGCCGCCGTTCAGGATGTTCATCATCGGCACGGGCAGGATGTGCGCGTTCGGCCCGCCGACGTAGCGGAACAGGGGCAGGTCGGCGCTGTCGGCGGCGGCCTTGGCGACGGCCAGCGAGATGCCGAGGATCGCGTTGGCCCCGAGGCGGGCCTTGTTGGGCGTGCCGTCCAGGTCGATCATCGTCTGGTCGATGAGACGCTGCTCCTCGGCGTCGAAGCCGATGAGCTCGTCGGCGATCTCGTCGGTCACGCCGAGGACGGCCTTCTCGACACCCTTGCCGAGATAGCGCTTCTTGTCCCCGTCGCGCAGCTCGACGGCCTCGAACTGACCGGTGGAGGCGCCACTCGGAACGGCGGCACGGCCGGTGCTGTAGTCGTCCAGCAGTACCTCGACCTCGACCGTGGGGTTCCCACGGGAGTCGAGGATCTCGCGGGCGGTGATGGCCTCGATGGCAGCCACGAACGCTCCTAGCAAAATGGCGGGCGGTTTGCCTCCCGAGCCTATCGGTCCCTACTACTCGGTACGGCGCAGGGCCGCCCGTTCACGGCGTGTCCGGCGGCGTCACCGGTTGATGGCTCTCCCACTCCTCCACGCGCCGCCGGTACTCCCTGGCCGCCGCCCTCAGCTCGGCCTCGGGGTCGAGCCCCGCGTCCTGGGTCTCCCGTACGAGCGCGAACAGGCGGGCGCCGGCGGGCGGGGCGAGGTCGCCGGCGAGAGAGGCGGGCGCGCCGGCCCGGCCGGCCCGGCGCAGGAGCTGGGCGGCCAGAGAGATCGCCGGCTGGCCCATGGGCACGCCGCTGAGCGCCGAGGCGGTCTCCCCCTTGGCGGCACGCTCGGCCGCCTTGATCGTCTCCCAGTTGTCGCTGACCTCACCGGCGCCGGCGACCTCGACGTCCGCGAAGACGTGCGGGTGACGGCGCACCAGCTTCTCCACGATCCCGGCGGCGACGTCGTCGATGTCGAAGCCGTCCCCGGCCGTCCCCTCCGGGCCCATCCGTTCCTGGGCGAGCCGGGCGTGGAACATCACCTGGAGCAGCAGGTCGCCGAGCTCCTCGCGCAGCGGCGGGCCGTAGTCGCCCTCGTGGATGGTCTCCAGCACCTCATAGGCCTCTTCGACCAGGTAGGGCACGAGCGACTCGTGGGTCTGCTTGCGGTCCCACGGACACTCGCGGCGCAGCCGGTCCATGACCTGGACGAGGTCGAGCAGCCGGGCCCCGGGCAGGTCGTAGGAGCCGGGGACGACCTCGATCTCCGGCGGCTCGTCCAGGGAGATCGCGGCATGGCCGACCGCGCGCATGAAGTCCTCGTCGCCGTCCTGCGCGGCCAGCCACACCACCGTCCCCGTACGGCTCTCGCGGGCGATCGCGCCGGGGTCGGGGGTCACCACCTCGACCCGGACGCCTGCCTCGTCGAGATAGGGCAGGTAGGGATGGTCCGGGGTGCCGGTGAGCACCCGCCCTCGGGTGAGGGCCTTCCACGCCGCGGGCGCGAGCAGGCCCGGAGCGACCCGAGGCGAGGTGGTCACCACGATCAACGCCATGGTCCCACCTTAGTGAGGGCGTTCGCTGCAAGAAGCGGAGCGGGCGGAAGCGAGGACCGCGGCGAAGACTCAACCCGGGCCCCGCGGAAATTCCGAGCTTGCGAGGAATTTTCGTGGGTGGAGCGGAGCGGGCTTCGTGAGGACCGGAGTTTTCGCCCGGAGCAGTGACGTCCCGACGAACCCGCAGACCGGCGCAGTGACGTCCCGGCGAACCCGCAAAAGGACAGCACACCGGCCGCCCGGCGGGTGGTCCGGGCGGCCGTCTCGAAACCCGCGGAGATGGCGGCTCAGCCGGCCGGGGCGGCGTCGGCCGCGCCCGCGGCGGCCCCGCCCGCCGTGGCCGCGCTCGATGAGCCGAAGCGGTCGTCGGGCACGAAAATCGCCTGCTTGGGGTCGTACTTGCCGTAGCGCGGGCTGTACTTCACCGGCACGGTGGAGTCGGCCTCCTCCATGACCTTCTGCACCGCCGCCTGCTGGCTCGCCTGGTCCTGACCGGCCCCGGCCTGCTGCATCAGCTTGATGCGGATGACGTAGGCGCGCAGGAAGTCGCGGCCCTGGTCCAGCGGGATGCCGCTGGCCAGCAGCACCTTCTTGAACTGGTCCCAGCCGCCCTGCGCCGCGGCGATGTCGTCGACGTCCCGGTCCGTAGCCGTGACGCCCTTGCGCTGGCCGAACTCCTGGAACTGCCTGCTGAAGCTCATGTTGAGCAACACCATCTGCGGCAGCGAGGCGGGCAGCTGGAGCTGCTCCTCGGGGATCTTGTTGGCGGCCAGATCGGCGCGCAGCGCGCGGACCTCGTCGTTCAGCTCGCTGGAGGTGATGCGCTCCTTGCCCACGATGGCCGCGGAACCCGCCTGCACGGGGCCGCCGCACGCGGTCACGGCGATCCCGGCCGCCGCCAGCGCCACGGCGACGCGCACTCGATACGACTTCACGGACGATCCTCCCGAACGACACCGGCCACGCATATGTTGACAATTTCGCGGGTCACTGTACCCGCATCGACTCCAGGAACAGGGCCTCGACCAGGTCCCCGCACCATTTCAGCAGGTCGAGGTCGCGTAGTGGCTGACCGCCGATCGGCTTGGTCTTGGGCACCGGCACGAGCAGGACGCCCGTCGCCTGCTTCCAGATGGAGCGGGGATAGAGCCGCTGCAGCCGCACCTGCTGGGAGTCCCTCAGCTCCACGGGCGCGAACCTGATCTGCTGGCCCTGCAGCGTCACGTCGGTCAGCCCCGCCTTGCGGGCCTTGATCCGGAAGCGCGCCACCTCCAGCAGGTTGTCCACTTCCTGGGGCGGCCTGCCGTACCGGTCGGTGAGCTCGTCGCGGACCGCCGTGATGTCGTCCTCCGAGCCGATCGCCGCGATCCGCTTGTACGCCTCCAGGCGCAGCCGCTCCGAGGTGACGTAGTCGTGCGGCACGTGGGCGTTGATCGGCAGCTCGACCTTGACCTCGGGCCGCTCCTCCACCTTCGCCTCGCCCGCGAGCTTGGACTTCTGCTCCTGGACGGCCTCGGCCATCATGCGGACGTACAGGTCGAAGCCGACACCGGCGATGTGTCCCGACTGCTCGGCCCCGAGGATGTTGCCGGCGCCGCGGATCTCCAGGTCCTTCATCGCGACGTACATGCCCGCGCCCATCTCCGTGTGCTGGGCGATCGTGGCGAGCCGCTCGTGCGCGGTCTCGGTCAGCGGCGACTCGGGCGGGTAGAGGAAGTAGGCGTAGCCGCGCTCGCGGCCCCGGCCGACCCGGCCGCGCAGCTGGTGGAGCTGCGACAGGCCGTAGTTGTCCGCCCGGTCCACGATGAGCGTGTTGGCGTTGGGCACGTCGAGGCCGGACTCGACGATCGTGGTGGAGACGAGCACGTCGAAGTTGCGCTCCCAGAAGTCCACCATGATCTTTTCGAGCTGGCTCTCGTTCATCTGGCCGTGGGCGACCGCGATCCGCGCCTCCGGCACCAGCTCGTGCAGCCGCGAGGCGACCTTGTCGATCGTGCGGACCCGGTTGTGGACGAAGAACACCTGGCCGTCGCGCATCAGCTCGCGCCGGATCGCCGCCGCGATCTGCTTCTCGTCGTACGGCCCGACGAACGTGAGGATCGGATGCCGCTCCTCCGGCGGGGTGAGGATGGTCGACATCTCGCGGATGCCGGTGAGGCCCATCTCCAGCGTCCGCGGGATCGGCGTCGCCGACATGGCGAGCACGTCCACCTGCGTGCGCATGTGCTTCATGGCCTCTTTGTGCTCGACGCCGAACCGCTGTTCCTCGTCCACGATGATCAGGCCGAGCTCCTTGAACTTCACCTCGGGCGACAGCAGCCGGTGCGTGCCGATCACCACGTCGACCGTGCCCGTACGCAGGCCGTCGAGGGTCTCCCGCACCTCGGAGTCGGTCTGGAACCGCGAGATCGGCTTCACCGTGACGGGGAAGCTGGCGAACCGCTCGCCGAACGTCGACAGGTGCTGCTGCACGAGCAGCGTCGTCGGCACGAGCACGGCGACCTGCTTGCCGTCCTGCACCGCCTTGAACGCCGCCCGCACCGCGATCTCGGTCTTGCCGTAACCGACGTCGCCGCAGATCAGGCGGTCCATCGGGACGGGCCGCTCCATGTCGCGCTTGACCTCGTCGATCGCTTCGAGCTGGTCGCCCGTCTCGGCGTACGGGAAGGCGTCCTCCATCTCCCGCTGCCAGGGGCTGTCGGGGGCGAACGCGTGACCGGGCGAGGCCATCCGGGCCGAGTAGAGCCGGATCAGCTCGCCCGCGATCTCCCTGACCGCCTTCTTCGCCCTGGTCTTGGCCTTGGCCCAGTCGGCCCCGCCCATGCGGTTGAGCGTGGGCGCCTCGCCGCCGACGTAGCGCGTGACCTCGTCGAGCTGATCGGTCGGCACGTAGAGCCGGTCGCCCCTGGCGTACTCGATCACGAGGTATTCGCGGGTCGCGCCCTGGATCGTGCGCTGCACCATCTCGACGTAGCGGCCCACGCCGTGCTGCTCGTGCACCACGTGGTCGCCGACCTTGAGCTGGAGCGGGTCGACCATGTTGCGGCGGCGCGACGGCAGCCGCCGCATGTCCTTGGTGGACGCCTTCTGGCCGACGAGGTCGAGGTGGGTCACCACGGCGACGTCCGGCGTGACGAAGCCGTGGTCGATGCGGCCCGTCGTGACCTGCACGACGTCCTTCGGCGGCGGACCGTCGAGGGACGGCACCAGCCGCGCCGCCACGTCCACGCCCTTGAGCAGCTCGACCATGCGCTCGGCCGGGCCGTGCCCCTCGCTCAGCAGCACGACGGCCTTGCCCGTGCCCATCCAGCCCTTGATGTCGGCGAGCGCCCGCTGCGTGTCGCCCCGGTAGGCCTCGACGTCCTGCGCGTCCAGCTCCACGCCCTCGCCGAAGGGGGCGATGCTCCACCACGGCTGGCCCAGCTCGCCGGCGTGGTCGCGCACCTCCTCGAGCGTGCGGAAGGCGGCCGCCTCCAGGTCGATCGGGGCCTCTCCGCCCGCCGCAGCGGCGATCCAGGACGCCTCCATGAACTCCTGGCTGGTGTGGACCAGCTCGACGGCCCGGCCGCGGATCCGCTCGGGATCGCAGACGAACACGGCCGACCGGACCGGCAGGTGGTCGAGCAGCAGGTCCATCTCCCCGGCGAGCACGGGCGCGAACGCCTCCATGCCCTCCACCGGCACGCCCTCGGCGAGCTGGTCGAGCACGTCCTTCAGCGCCGGGTGCTCCTCCCCCAGCTCGCGGGCGCGCCGCCGTACGTCGTCGGTGAGCAGCAGCTCGCGGCAGGGCGCGGCGAACAGCCCGTCCTGGGCGACCTCCAGCGAGCGCTGGTCGGCAACCTTGAACCAGCGGATCTCCTCGATCGTGTCGCCCCAGAACTCCAGCCGCAGCGGGTGCTCCTCGGTGGGCGGGAACACATCGAGCAGGCCACCGCGCACGGCCACCTCACCGCGCTTCTCCACCATGTCCACCCGGTGGTAGCCGTTCTCGACCAGCCGGGCCACCACGTCGTCCAGGTCGGCGTCGTCGCCCGCGCGCAGCCGTACGGGCGCCAGGTCGCCGAGCCCGGCCACGATGGGCTGGAGCAGCGAGCGGATCGGGGCCACCACGACCCGCAGCGGGCCGGCCGCCGGGTCGCCCTCGATCGGGTGCGCCAGCCGCCGCAGCACGGCCAGGCGCTGGCCGACCGTGTCGCTGCGCGGCGACAGGCGCTCGTGCGGCAGCGTCTCCCAGGCGGGGAAGACGGCCACGGCGTTCTCGTCGACCAGGCTCGTCAGCGCGGCGGCGAGATCCTCCGCCTCGCGCCCGGTCGCC
The DNA here is from genome assembly GCF_014892245.1 of Microbispora sitophila. NCBI lineage: Bacteria > Bacillati > Actinomycetota > Actinomycetes > Streptosporangiales > Streptosporangiaceae > Microbispora > Microbispora sitophila. The sequence continues at coordinate 283,150 of NZ_JADBGC010000010.1, forward strand.
GTGACGGCGAGCACCGGCCGTACGCGGGACAGCGCGGCCACGGCGAACGGCCGCAGCGCGGGCGGCGCCACGAGCTCGGCGCCGGGGTGGGCGGCCTGCCCGGCGGCGTCGAGCGCGGCGGCCAGCCTGGGTTCGGCGGATACGAGGTCGAGCAGTCCGGAAAGAGACATCGATGCCTTCAAAAGCCCCGTGACAAAGACAGCCGGCGTGCGGACGCGGCCCCGTTCATCCGGCCGATCCCCCTTACGGAGGAGATCCGCGAGACGCTCCCAACCGGGCCGCGGCTACCAAGGCTACGCCCTGTCCATCCGCCTCGCTCCGCTCGCTCCTCGGTCGGGACATGATGGGTGACGGCAAATGCGCAACTGCGCGTCGTCAAATGATTACTCTCAGTGGTATGACAGAGGTTCGGTTGTCGTCCGCTGACCAGGACGACGTGTTCAGCCAGCGGATTCGCGAGCAGTGGACCGACCAGCTCGGACGGCGGCTCGACATCCTCATCGCCGGCTGCGGCCGGGGCGGCGCCCTCGACGTGGGGCGCTACGAGCCGAGGATGACGGGGGTGGACGAGGATCTGCCGCCCCTGCGGGCCCACACCTCCAACCGCGACGACCTGGAGGCGTCCTACCTGGGCGACCTGCGTCTCGTGCCGATCCCGCCGCGCTCCTTCGACGTCGTCTACGTGTCGTTCCTCCTCGAACGCATCCGGCACGCCGAGCTCGTGCTCGACCGGCTCGTCGCCGGGCTGCGTCCCGGTGGGCTGCTGCTGCTGAAGATGCGCGACCGCAAGTCGGCGTACGGCTTCTGCGACCGAATGGCGCCCCGCTGGCTGCGGCGGGCGCTGTGGCGCACGCTCGCCCCGGCGGGGTCGGTGGGGCCGCTTCCCGCGGTCTACGAGCCGCTGGCCTCCCGCGAAGGCATCCAGGCGTACTGCCTGATGCGCGGGCTCATGATCGCCGAGGACTACTCGGCGGTGAGCGGCCCGGCCCGGCGGGGTCCGCACGGCGGTCTGGTCGCCGTGGTCTGCCGGGCCGTGGCCGCGCTCTCGCGAGGCGGGCTCAACGGGACCGAGGACGAGATCACCATGGTGATCCGCCGTCCGCAGAACCACTTCGCCCGCCTCATCTGACCCGCTACCTGAGGGTCAGGACCGGCTGCCACGCCCCGGCCTCCTGGCTGTTCTTCCGGTAGACCGAGAGCTGGACCATGTCCCCGCCGTCGACGCCGACCAGGACCAGGCCGTTGTGGAACTCGCTTCCGCACGTGTCCGCGCAGCCCAGCGCGACCAGACGGTGGTCGTCGGCCCAGGCGAGAAGCTGGAGCACCTGCTGGCGGCCCACGACCTTGCCCGTCAAGACCTCGGTGACCTTGGTGGGCATACCGTCAGGGCCGGCGAGCAGCGCGCCGTCGGGCGACACGCCCGCCTTCGACTCCGTCGCGACGTAGCCGGGAGGTGCGTCGTGCGGTCTGCCCTCCAGGTCCAGGAAGGCGTCCGGCCGCTTCCAGACGTTGCTGCGCTCGCGGATCAGAGTGCCGTCGTCGCTCCACTCGAAGTCGCGCCTGACGTTGCTGTTGTCGGTCAGACAGGGATCGACGGCGTGAAAGTCGCCCGCCGTCGCGCTCGCCACGTCGACCAGGTAGAAGCCGGTGCGGCTGGTGGAGATCGTCTGGAACGGCGGCTGCCCGGGGTCCTCAGGCGTCGCAGCGACCCGCGCCGGGCACCGCCGCTCGCCGCCGGACACGACGTCCAGATCCGGGTAGTCGTCGTAGGCGGTGGCGAGGAGCTGTGTGCCGTCCGGCGACCAGGACACGCCGCCCACGGGGTGGTCCACCGGCACCCACGCCCGCACCTGCCGGGTCTCCATGTCGAGGATGCCGATCCTGCGTGCGGGCAGGTCCTTCTCCAGCACCGCCGCCCAGCGCAGTCCGGGCGCGACCTCGGCCCAGCCCCACTCCGTCTTCTCGTACCGGCTCGTCACCGGGTTGAGGAGATACCAGGTCCGGTCGAACAGTTTGCGTCCGGCGACGGTGCGCCACCGCCACGTGTAGTAGGCGGAGACGGCCACCCGGCCCGCCGCGATCATGGTCTTCGGCGGAGAGTTCCCGGTGTCGGCCAGCACGTCGTCCGCAGGGGTCGTCTGCCGGTACGGCTCGACGGGCACCACCACCGGCGGACCGCCGACCTGCGAGATCGGCTCTTCGGTGAAGAGGGGGACCACGACCAGCGGCACCAGCAGGGCCACGGCCGCCACGACGGCCGCGCACGAGACCGCCCCCGCGAATCTCGTCAGGCGCAGCCGCGACCGGCGCCGCAGCGCGCGGTCGGCGAGATCGCCGGGCACACGGGCCTCCCGCGACCACTCCTCCAGCGTCTGCTTCAGCATCCGGGGCGTCATGAGATCACCTCACTCAGGCGCAGATCGGCGAGTTCCGGCGCGGTCGTCCGCAGCCGGGCGAGGGACCGGTGCGCGGTGCTGCGCACGGTCCCGACGGAGCAGCCGAGGATCCGGGCCACCTCGTCCTCGGGCAGGTCTTCGAGATAGCGCAGCACGAGCACGGCGCGCTGGCGGGGCGTGAGCCGGGCGAGGGCCCGGCGCAGGATCATCCGCAACTCGGCCTCGTCGGTGCCCGCGCGCCCCGCCGGGTGCTCCGGCACGTCGGCCACGCTGGTCTCGCGCTGCCGCCAGGCGAGCCGCCACCAGCTGATCTGCTGGCGGTACATCACCTGCCGCACGTACGCCTCGGGCTCGTCGAGGCGGCCCCACCGCGTGACGACCTTGGCCAGGGCCGTCTGCAGCAGGTCCTCAGCGGAGTGCTGGTCTCCTCCGGTCAGCAGATAGGCCAGCCGCATCAGCGCCGGCGCGCGGGCCGACACGAATTCGCGAAATCTTCGCTCCTCCGCGTCGTCGCGGATGTCGTCGCGGATGTCGTCGCGGATGTCGTCGCGGATGTCGTCGCGGATGTCGTCGCGGATGGCGTCCACGAGCACCTCCTCCTCGGATTAATGTCTGCCTGTAGACGCTCCGAGCACGGGCGCGCTATGCGTGCCGTTGCCAGTAGGGTGCGTATCCGATTACCCGAGCGGAGACGGAAGCCATGACCGAGTGGACGCCCGACGCGCGTGAGCTGGCCGACCTGGAGCTGCTGCTGTCCGGGGCGTACGCGCCGCTGACCGGCTTCCTCACCTCGGCCGAGGTGGAGAGCGTGGTCGAGCGCGGGCGGCTGTCCGGCGGGACGCCCTGGCCCGACCCGATCACTATCGCGCTCCCCGACGAGTTCGGGCCCGGCGACCGGGTGACGCTCAAGGACCCCGAGGGCGCGGCGCTCGCGGTGCTGACCGTCGTGGAGCGGGACGGCCACCACGCCGCCGGACCGGTCGAGGCGCTCGACACCCCCGTGTACGGACCGTTCTCCCGGCTGCGCCGTACGCCGGAGGAGGTGCGCAAGGACCTGCCGGACGGCGAGGTCCTCGCGGTGACCATGCGCGGGCCGCTCGACGGGGCCGCGCTCGACGACGTGGCGGCGACCGCCGAGGAACTGGACGCGGCCGTGCTCCTCATGCCCCTCGTCTTCGGCGAGGGCGGGCCTGCCGTGGTGCGGGCCGCGCTCAAGGCGGCGGAGCGGCTTCCCGGGGCGAGGGTGGTCGCGGTGCCGCTCGCGCCGCGCGAGGACACCGAGATCGACCTCGAACTCCGCGAGCACGTGGCCCGCAACTACGGCGCCACCGAGCACTACGCCGGTCCCGCGCCGGTCACCATCCCGGGGCCGCCGCACAAGCGGGGGCTCGTGGTGTTCTTCACCGGGCTGTCCGGCTCGGGCAAGTCGACGATCGCCCGGGGGCTGCGTGACGCGCTGCTCGAACGGGGCGGCCGCACGGTCACCTACCTGGACGGCGACGTCGTGCGGCGGATGCTGTCGGCGGGGCTCACGTTCTCGCGGGAGGACCGCGACCGCAACATCCGCAGGATCGGTTTCGTGGCCGCCGAGGTGGCCCGCCACGGCGGCCTGGCCATCTGCGCGCCCATCGCGCCGTACGCCGCGACCCGCGACGAGGTGCGGGCGATGGTCGAGGAGGTCGGCGGCGACTTCCTGCTCGTCCACGTGGCCACGCCGCTGGAGGAGTGCGAGCGCCGCGACCGCAAGGGCCTGTACGCCAAGGCGCGGGCCGGGCTGATTCCGGAGTTCACCGGGATCTCCGACCCGTACGAGGAGCCGGAGGACGCCGACCTCGTCCTCGACACCACGGACATGACGATCGAGCGGGCGGTCGGCGCCGTGCTGAACCTGGTCACCTCGGGCGGCTGGGTCCGCTGAGGCGTCCGCCGAAGGCTCAGGAGGGCGGCACCGGCGTGGACGTGAAGCGGGGCAGCCGCCCGAGCTGCGCGAACGCCCGGGTGGCGCCCGGCGTGGTGTCGAACCTGGTGTCGCCCCGGGGCGCCAGCGGCGAGTCGAAGTAGACCAGCGCCTTGATCTGGGGGTAGTCCCCGATCTGACGCCGGACCGACTCGAAGAAGTCGCGCTTGAACCCCGGCGCCCCGCGCCGCTCGAAGGCGCCCCACTCGGCGACCATGATCGGCTTGGCCGGGAACCTGGCCTGCATCCAGCGGTAGAACCCGGGCCAGCCCGGCGCGTCGGGCCGGGTCTTGTCGACCAGCCCGGCGAAGTCCGTCACCCGGTCGTCCGCGTACGGGTCGAAGGCCACCCAGTCGACCACGTCGTCGCCGGGGTAGAGCCTGCCGAACCACGGCTTGACCGCCCAGTTGGGCGCGCCCATGTAGGTCATCACGGTCACCGCGTTGCGCACTCCCTGTTGCCGCAGGCGGGTCACCACGTGGCGGTACATCGCGACGTAGTCGGCGGGCGAGTATCCCCCGCCCTCGCGTACGTCGTTCTCCGGCTCGTGGTGGATCGTGAGGAAGAACCGGCCGGGGAAGGTGCGCCGGATGTGATCGGCGAGCCGGTCGAGACGCCCGTCCACCTCGCCGCGCGCGACCTCGGCCCAGGTGTGGTCGAGCGCCGGCTTCCAGTTCACCAGCAGCAGGCGGGGCCCCTTGGCGATCTCCCGCTCCTCTGCCGTCGGGAAGAGCTCGCCGCCCCGGTGGTAGACGTGCACGATGTCGGCCCGGCGGCCCATGCGCCGCTCGGCCATGTCCACCGCGCGGACCGGGCCGCGCCCCGAGAAGACGTCGGGCGCGATCCCCCACCACGCCCCGCACGTCGGGATGAGCTTGTCGGTGACCACGCAGGCGACCGGCGTCGTCCCGGCGCCGCCGCCCGGCACCCGCCCGCTCGTGGCGGTGCCCGTGCAGGCCGTCGCGCACGCCCCCGCCACCAGTACGGCCAAGCCGGCGATGAGTCTCATCGCGCCCCCTTCCTCGGCAGACCACGCAATGAACGGATGGGCAAACACCATCCCATCAATCCCCGTGGCTTTGGGGGCCGTTTCCCCATCTCACGTGTACGGAAATATCCGTTTTCATCGGCTAATTGAGCGGCCATTTCCTGACGCGAATTCGGCAATAGCCGGGGACGAAACTCCGCGGCGGCTTATAGTTCGAGACCGGATCCCGCCGGACCACCGCCGGGACCACGAACGCGCCCGGCCGCCCCTCCCCTCGTCCCGGGGGCCACCGATGGCCGCGGCCGCGTGACGAACGAGGGCACGGGGAGTTCCATGAGCCTGCCGCCGCACAGCCGCGACCTTTCCGAATACGGTTCGGTGCTCGGGCGCAGGCGCCTGATCGCCACCGTCTGCCTGATCGCGGGAGTCGGCGGCGGGGCCGCGGCGCTCGCGGTGACCCCCGAGCGCTACACCGCGGTCGCCCAGGTGCAGGTGTTGCCGACCGGCGCGCAGGAACAGTTCAACGTGCCGAGCTCCCGGCAACGGGAACCGCTCAACCTCGACACCGAATCGCAGGTCGCCCGGTCGGCGGTCGTTTCCGCGCTGGCCGCCGCGATTCTCGGGAATCCGGATCCGGAGGAATTGCGGGAGCACGTGACAGTGGACGTTCCTCCTAATTCCGCCATTCTCTCCATTTCTTACTCGGCGTCCGATCCCCGGGCCGCAGCCGCGGGAGCCCAGGCGTACGCGGAGGCCTATCTGCGCAACCGCGCCCGCGCCGCCGAGGACGCGATCGACGCCCAGTTGAAGCTGATCGCGGCGCGGCTGCGCGAGGTCAAGGACGACCTCGACGAGACCACCACGACCCAGGCGGCGACCACCCACACCACCCAGGCCGCCCAGACCACTCAGGCCGCGACCGCCCAGACCGCGGCGGGGCCGGGAACGGCCAGGCGGCAGGCCATGCTCGCCCGGCAGGTGTCGGACCTCACGCTGCGCTACGACGCGCTCAAGACCGTCGCGGTGACGCCGGGCACGGTGATCAGCCCCGCCAGGCCGCCCGCGCGGCCCGCCCATCCGAGCCCTCCGCTCTTCCTCGGCAGCGGCCTGTTCCTCGGCGTACTCGCCGGGGCGGGGGCCGCGTTCGGCCGCGACCGGCTCGACACCCGCATCCGCACCGGCGCGGACATCGAGAGGCTGTGCGGCCTGCCGCTGCTCGCCGAGCTTCCCGCCCGGCCGGATCAGGCGTGCCTCGACGAGATGGCCGCCGCCGTCGCCACGTCGCTGGGCGGCGGGCCCCACCGGCTGCTCCTCGAAGGCGTGGGGGCGGGGAGCCCCGAAGGCGTGGGGGCACAGAGCACCGTCAGGCCGCTCGCCAAGGGCCTCGGCTCCGCGCTGGCGCATCTGGTGCCGGTGACGGTCGTGACCGGCCGGTCCGCCCATCCCGACGCCGCCCTGCTGCTGGTCGGCCTGCGGCGGACGACCTCCCCGGAGGTCACCCGGGCCGTACGGCAACTCGCCCGGCAGGGCGCCCGCGTGCTCGGCGCCGTCGCGGTGCCGCCGGGGTTCGTCGCACCCGTCCCCGAGACCGCGGAGTGGGGCGTGTGAGCGCCTCCGGCCCCCGCACCGCCCTGCCACCGGCGGCCCGCCCCCGCCCCCGGCACCGGCGCCGTCCCGCGCGGGCGGCGTGGCCGATCGCGGCGTTCCTGCTCGGTTATCCGGTCTGGTGGGCGCTCGGCCTGGGCGGCCTGTCGGTGGTGGTGCTGGCCGTGCCGATGGCGGCGGTGCTGTGGCGCAGGCGGCCGATCCGCGCGCCGAAGGGCTTCGGCCTGTGGGCGCTGCTGCTGGTGGCCTACCTGGTCAGCGCGCTCGCGCTCGCCGAGACGCCGGACGGCACGTACGGCGAGCTCGCCGCCGGCCGGGTCATCGGCTACCTGATGCGGCTGGCCGTCTACGTCTCGCTCCTGATCACGGTGCTCTACCTGGGCAACCTGACCCATGACGAGCTGCCGCAGCGCACCCTGGTCAGGTGGCTCGGCGTGCTGTTCCTGACGGCCGTCGCGGGCGGGCTGCTCGGCGTGCTCGCGCCGGGCTTCGCGTTCACCTCACCGCTGGAGATGGCGCTGCCGTCGTCGATCGCCGGCAATCCGTTCGTCGCCAACCTGATCCATCCGACGGCGGCCCAGATGCAGCACGTGCTCGGGCACGCCGAGCCGCGCCCGGAGGCGCCGTTCGAATGGGCCAACGCCTGGGGCAGCGACGTCTCGGTGCTGGTGATCTGGTTCGTGGTGGGCTGGTGGACCTACGGCGGGCCATACCGGCGCGTGGCGGCCGTGCTCGCGCTCGCCGCCGCCGCAGTCCCGGTCGTCTACTCGCTCAACCGGGGCCTGTGGATCGGGCTCGGGATCTCGGCGGCCTACCTGATGATCCGGGGCGCACGCCCCCTCCTGGCCGGGGCGGTCGCCGCCGTCGCCGCGGCGGCGTTCCTGCTGTCACCGCTGAGCACGATCGTCGTGCAACGGCTGGACAACCCGCACAGCAACGGCATCCGCGCGTTCACGGTCGCGGCCACCGTCCGGGTCGCGGCCTCGTCGCCGGTCATCGGCTACGGCAACACGCGCAACGCGTACGGCAGCCACCGCACGGTCACGACGGGCCGCAGCCCGTGGTGCGTGGAGTGCGGCCATCCCCCGCTCGGCAGCGATGGGCAACTGTGGCTGCTGCTGATCAGCCAGGGCTTCGCGGGGGCGCTGCTGTACGTCGCCTTCTTCGCCGGAGCGGTGCGGCGCTACTGGGCGGACCGTACGCCGATCGGCAAGGCGGGGACGCTCGTGATGATCCTCGTGCTGCTCTACATGTTCGTCTACGACGGGCTGATCAGCGCTCTGACCCTGTATCTGATCTCCTTCGCCCTGCTCTGGCGCAACGCCGCCGGCACATCTGACCTCCGGGAGGCGCGATGAGAGACGCGGCCGATCGTCTCCACTATCTGGACGAGGTGATGGACCTGCTGTTCCCTTCTTCCCGGCCCGGCGCCCGGCCGGGCGTCCGCAGCGTGCTGCCGCACCGCCTCCTCCCCCGGCGGGTCGTCCCGCGCGCGTGGTGGCACACCGCGCTGGGCCGCGGCCTGCCCGTCGGCGGCGGGACCGACACGATCGAGACGCACCTGAGCGACGTCCTCGGCCGCCGGATGCGGGTCGTCGTCCACGTCAGGCCCGTCCGCCGCGCCAACCGCAAACCGATCCTGGAGGCGTACGACGAGTCGGGGCTCGCGGGGTTCGTGAAGATCGGCGACTCGCCGCGGGCCAGGCGGCTGGTGCGATACGAGAGCGAGGTGCTGCGCATGCTCGCCGGGCGGCCGTTGAAGGTCGTCGTGCCACCCGACCTGCTGTATCACGGCGAGTGGCGGGGCCTCGAGGTGCTGATGCTGTCGCCGCTGCCCGTGACCTCCCGCCGCGTGGGTTCCCGCCGCGTGCCCGCCCCCCTGCTCACCTCGGCCGCACGGGAGATCGCCGCCATCCGCCCGCACGGCGAGGAGACGGGCTCCGGGGAGGCGGCCTGGCACGGCGACTTCACCCCCTGGAACGTCGCCGCGGGGGCGGACGGCCGGCTGCTCGTGTGGGACTGGGAGCGGTTCGCCGTGGGCGTGCCACTCGGCTTCGACGCGCTGCACCACTTCTTCCACCGGGCGCTGCGCCGGATGCCGCCTCCGGTCGCCGCCCGAGCCTGTCTCGCCCAGGCGGGCGGGCTCCTGGAACCGTTCGGCGTCGACGTGGCCCGGGCACGCCGTACGGCGGTCCACTACCTGGTCGCCCTGGCCGAGCGGCACCGCCGCGACGGCCACGAGCCGCTGGGGCCGCCCGCCGTCTGGCTGAACCCCCTCGTCGATCACCTGGAGAGCCTGTTGTGAGGTCCACGCTGAAACACTCGGCGCACGCCGTCTCGCTCGCCGCCGGGAGGGCGACCAGCGCGGGCAGGGTGCTGCCGTCGTTCCTGATCATCGGGGCCCAGCGGTGCGGTACGACCTCGTTGTACCGTGCCCTCTCCCGGCATCCGCTGGTCATGAAGCCGGTGCTGCGCAAGGGCGTGCACTACTTCGACATGGCCTACGAGCGGGGCCTGCCGTGGTATCGCGCCCATTTCCCGCTGACGTCCAGGGCGCAGGCGCTCAGGTTCCGGTGGGGCCATGCCCCCCAGGCGTTCGAGTCGGCCCCTTACTACCTGTTCCATCCCCTGGCGGGAGCCCGCATCGCCGGAGACCTTCCCGGGGTCAAGCTGATCGTCTTGGTCCGGGACCCGGTCGAGCGGGCCTGCTCCGCGCACGCGCACGAGCTGGCGCGGGGGTTCGAGACCGAGCCGTGCTTCGAGCGCGCCCTCGCGCTGGAGCCGGAGCGCCTCGCCGGCGAGACCGAACGGCTGCGGACCGTCCCCGGATACGCGAGCCACGCGCACCGGCACCAGGCGTACCTGGCCCGGGGACGGTACGCCGAGCAGCTGGCCCGGCTGGAGCCGCTCGTGGGCCGTGACCGGATCCTGGTCCTCGACAGCGGACTGCTGTTCCGCGCCCCCGGCGCCGCGTACGACCGGGTGCTGGGGTTCCTGGGACTGCCCCGGCTCGGCGGCGTGGAGTTCGAGCGGCACAACGCCCGGCCGCGGGAGGCCATGCCCGCGTCGGTCTACCGGCGGCTTCGGGAGCACTTCGAGCCGTGGGACGCGCTGCTCGTCCCGTGGCTGGGAGCGGTGCCCTCGTGGCGGCGCTGACCGATCTTCCGCGGCCGGGCGGCTTGATGAGGCACGGAGTCGCCGGCCTGGCCACGGCGGGCGCCACGGCGGGCGGGCAGTTCGCGCTCGTGCTGGTGGTGACGCGGTCGCTCGCCCCCGCGGCCGCCGGGGCGTTCTTCACGGCCACCGCGCTGTGCCTGATGCTCGCGGGCGTCGTCCGCCTCGACACCGGCAACGGCCTCGTCCACGCCCTGGCCCGCAACCGGTCCGTTGACGGCGCCGGCCGCGATGGGGGCCGGCGGCTGGTCCGCGGGGTCCTCGCCCCGGTGGCGGCACTCGCCGCCGTGACGGGGGCCGGTGTGGTCCTGGCCTCCGGGCCGCTGGCCCGGCTCACCGGCGTGCCCGGCGGCGTCTGGGTCGTGCTGGCCGCCGCCCTGCCGTTCGTCGTCCTGTCGGACGTGCTGATCTGCGCCACCCGCGGTCTCGGCACCATGCGGCCGACGCTGCTGCTCGCCGGGGCCGTCCAGCCGCTCGGGCAGCTCGCCCTCGTCACCGCGGCCGTGCTCGCCGGAGCCCCGCCGCCGGTGCTGGCCGCCGCCTGGGCGCTTCCCTCCGTGGCGGGCGCGGTGCTGGCCGCCGTACGGCTGCGCGGGCTCGGGCCGTACGACGTGGGGGAGGTGGGCGCCTTCTGGCGGCACACCGCGCCGCGGTCGGCCGCTGCGGCCGTGCAGTCGGTGTTCCAGCGGCTCGACGTGGTGATCGTCGCGCTACTCGCGGGTCCCGCCGCCGCGGCCGTCTACACGGCGGCGACGCGGTTCAAGGTGCTCGGGCAGCTCGCCGGTCAGGGGCTCGCCCAGGCCGCGCAGGCACGGCTGGTCAGGGCCCTGGCCGAGGGCGACCTGGACGGCGCCCGCGCGCTGTACCGGACGGCCACCAGGTGGCTGGTCGTGCTCACCTGGCCGCTCTGGCTGGGGTACGCGGCGCTCGCGCCGTGGCTGCTGCCGCTGTTCGGGTCCGCCTACGCCGGCGGCGGCGCGATCGCGCTCGTCCTTTCCGCCACGATGATGGTCGCGACCGCCTGCGGCATGGTCGACGTCGTGCTCGTCGCGGGCGGGCGTACGGCCGCCAGCCTGGCCAACGTGACCACGGCCGTCGCCGTGACGATCGCCCTCGACGTGCTGCTCGTCCCCGCGCATGGCGCGCTGGGGGCGGCGCTGGGCTGGTCGGGCGGCGTGCTCGTGAAGAACCTGCTGCCCGCCGTCCAGGTCTACCGGCGCTACGGCCTGCGCCCCTTCGGTGTAGGCCGGTCGGTCAGGGCCGCGAGGGCGGCTGGGGCTGCGAGGGCGGCGTCATGACCGCCGCTCCGCCCGTGCTGGTCACCGGCCTGCCACGCAGCGGCACGAGCTGGGTGGGCCGGATGCTGGCGGCGAGCGGACGCCTGGTCTACGTCAACGAGCCCCTCAACCCGCAGCGCCCGCCGGGCCGCTCCCCCGGCGTGCTCGACGCGTCCGTGACGCACCGCTTCCAGTACATCTGCGCCGACAACGAGACGCCCTGGCTGGCGGCGTTCTCCCGTACGGTCGCGCTGCGCTACAACTGGTGGGCCGAGATCCGGCGCAACCACGGGCCCGGCGACCTCGCACGGATGGCCAAGTACGGCACGGCCTTCACCGTCGGCCGCCTGCTGGCCAGGCGGGCGCTGCTCGACGACCCGTTCGCGCTCCTGTCCTCCGAGTGGTTCGCCGGCCGCCTCGGCTGCCGGGTGGTCGTCGTGGTCCGCGATCCCGTGTCGTTCGCCGGAAGCTGGCGGCGGCTCGGCTGGAGGGTGGACGTGCGCGAACTGCTCGACCAGCCCCTCCTGCTGCGCGATCATCCGTACGTGGCCGAGCTCGGACCGCTCGCCGGGAACCGGGACGTGGTCACCGGAGCGGCGATGTTGTGGAAGGTCGCGAGGCGGGTCACCGACACGGTGGCCCGGCGCACCCCTGGCATCAGGGTCGTGTGGTACGAGGATCTGTGCGCCGCGCCCCTCGGCGGCTTCCGCGACCTGTACGACTGGTGCGGCCTGCCCTGGACCGGCCGCGCCGCCCGCCGGATCACCGCGGCCTGCACGTCCTCCCGCTCTGGATCTCGCCCCGCCTTCGCCTGGACCGGCCTGTCCCGTACGGCCTACCGCCCGATGGACTCCCGGCAGGCGCTCACGTCGTCCTCCCTCCCCCATGCGGACGCCGCCCGCGTACGTGCCCTGACTCACCCCCGCAACCCACCCCCGACCCCTTCTGCCCAGGACAGGATCACGGAAGGAACCACATGGACGCCTCCCGCACCCTCCTCGGACCCGGCTGCCCCATCCGCCTCGATCCCGCCGGCTCCGACATCCACGCCGAGGCCGCCCGCCTCCGCCGGGCCGGGTCGGTGACACCGGTGGAGCTTCCCGGCGGAGTCGTCGCGTGGGCGGTCACCCACCACGCCGCCCTCCGTGACGTGCTGGCCGACCCACGGGTCTCCAAGGACCCGCGCCGGCACTGGCCCGCCTTCATCGACGGGCGGATCACCCCGGAATGGCCGCTGTACCTGTGGGTGGCGGTTACCAACATGTTCACCGCACACGGCCCGGAGCACCGGCGGCTGCGCACGCTGATCTCCCCGGCGTTCACCCAACGCCGCACCCAGGCGATGCGCCCGCGCGTCGAGCAGATCACCAGCGAGCTGCTCGACCATCTGGCCGGCACCGCCCCCGGCCAGCCGGTGGACCTGCGGGAGGAGTTCGCCTACAAACTGCCCATGCGGGTGATCGGTCACCTGTTCGGCCTGCCGGACGACCAGCGCGACGACCTGCGCCGCGTGGTGGACAGCGTCTTCAACACGACGGCGGACATCGACGAGGTCCTCGCCACGCAGCGCGACGCCCAGGACATCCTGGCCGCTCTGGTCGCCGCCAAGCGCGACAACCCCGGGGACGACATGACCAGCGACCTGATCGCGGCGCGCGACGAGGACGGCTCCCACCTGTCGGAGGCCGAACTGATCGGCACGCTGCTTCTAATGGTCTCCGCCGGGCACGAGACCACCGTCAACCTGATCGACAACGCCATCACCGCACTGCTCACCCACCCCGAGCAGCGCGCCCTCGTCCTCAGGGGCGGCGCCTCCTGGGACGACGTGATCGAGGAGACCCTGCGCTGGCAGTCGCCGGTCGCCCACGTCCCGCTGCGTTACGCCGCCGAGGACGTCACCGTCGGCGACGTCACGATCCGCAAGGGGGAGCCCATCCTCGCCTCGTACGCCGCCGCCGGGCGCGACCCCGCCCAGCACGGTCCGGACGCCGACCGGTTCGACATCACCCGCCCGGGTCGCCGTGACCACCTCGCGTTCGGCCACGGCGCCCACTACTGTCTGGGCGCACCCCTCGCCCGGCTCGAAGCGCGCATCGCGCTCCCCGCGCTCTTCCGCCGCTTCCCCGGCCTCGCCCTCGCCGTACCCGCGGAGGAGTTGCGCCCGCAGCCGTCGTTCATCGCCAACGGCCACGCCGAGCTTCCGATCGTCCTCCGGCCCGCTCGCTGACCGCCTGGATACGGTCCCGCCCAGGAAAGGGCGGGCCGCTGCCCAAGAGTCGTGTCGCCGCAGTGCGGGCGTCGGCATTTGATATGCCGGCGATCTCGGCGATGGCCTCCGGTGACGACGTGAAGTAGCGGTCCGTGCGGTCGGCCGTCGCCCACGTTGTCCGCCGGCGACCACCGATCGTGACCAAGTGGCATCGAGCTAGCCCAAGGTGGTGTCGCCGAGGGAGGCGAGGAGGGTGCGCAGGGCGCCGGCGAGGTGGTCGCGCTGCCGGGGGTCCAGCGCCGCCAGCAGGCGCGCCTCGTTCGCGACGTGCGGCTCAAGCACCTCGTCCACCAGCGCGAGGCCGCGGTCGGTGAGCCTCACCCGGACCGACCGCCGGTCCTCCTCGTCGGGGATCCGTTCGACCAGTCCCCTGGCCGCCATGCGGTCGATGCGGTTGGTGATCGCGCCGGAGGTCACCATCGCCGCCTTGTTCAGCGCTCCCGCCGCCAGCTCGTAGGGCGGCCCCGATCGGCGCAGCGTCGCGAGCACGTCGAACTCCCAGCGCTCCAGGCCGTACGCGGCGAAGAACTCCTTCAGCTCCCGGTCGAGCAGCCGCGACAGCCTGCTGATCCGACCCATGATCCCCATCGGCCACACGTCCAGGTCAGGCCGTTCCCGCGCCCACTGCGTCATCAGCAGATCGACGGCATCGTCCATGGCGCGACCCCTAAACACTAAGTATCTCAACATTGAGTAGTTTGACGTCTATGCGAGTCTCATGCTGTTATTTCAACGTTGAGATTATCAACGAGGAGCAATCTTCATGAGCATGTCCGCCACTTCCCGGTCCGGTGTTGCCGGAACGCTCGCCCTCACCGCGCTCACACCGCTCGCCTGGGGCTCGACGTACGCCGTGACCACGGAGTTCCTGCCGCCCGACCGCCCGATGTTCACCGCGGTGATGAGAGCGCTGCCCGCCGGGCTGGTGCTGCTGGTCATCGGCCGCGTGCTGCCGCGGGGCGTCTGGATCTGGCGGGCCGCGGCGCTCGGCGTGCTGAACATCGGGGCGTTCTTCCCGTTGCTGTTCCTTGCGGCATACCGGCTGCCCGGCGGCGTCGCGGCCGTGCTGGGCGCGGTGGGCCCGCTGTTCGCGCTCGTCTTCGCCGCCCTGCTGCTCGCCGAGCGTCCGACCGTACGCAAGGTGCTCGCCGGGCTCCTCGGACTGCTCGGGGTCGGGTTGGTCGTGCTGCGCGCCGAGGCACGGATGGACATGGTCGGCGTGCTCGCCGGGCTGGCCGGGGCCGCGTCCATGTCGGCCGGGACCGTGCTGACCAAGCGCTGGGGTCGCCCCGAGGGCGTCGGTGCCCTCGCCCTCACCGGATGGCAGCTCACCGCGGGCGGGCTGCTGCTCATCCCGGTCGCCCTGCTCGTCGAGGGCGCGCCGCCGGCGCTCAGCGGCGAGAACCTGCTCGGCTACGCCTACCTGGGCATCGTCGGCACGGCCCTCGGCTACTGGATCTGGTTCCGCGGAATCTCCCGGCTCCCGGCGACGTCCGTCGCCTTCCTCGCGCTGCTGAGTCCGGTCTCCGCGGCCGTCATCGGCTGGGCGGCGCTCGGTCAGGCCCTCAGCCCGGTTCAGCTGCTCGGCATGGTCCTCGCCCTCGGCGGCACCCTGCTCGGCCAGGCCCCGGCCGGACCCTCCCGGCGCGCCGCGGCCCCGCCCGAGCCTGTACGGCCCGCGGCCCGGACGGCCTGCCCGTCCCGCTGACACGAACGAGTCCCTACGCGGAGCGACCAGCGGGACGTGGGAGGATTTTCCCGGCCGTGCCACGCGCGAGCTGTGCCACGCGCGAGCTGTGCCACGCGCGAGCTGTGCCACGCGCGAACTGTGCCACGCGCGAACTGTGCCACGCGCGAACTGTGTCATTCGCGCACCAGGACGACCGGAGGACGACGCGATGCGCGACGAGAAGATCAGTGATTTCCTGTCCCGCCTCGCCGATCGGGTGCCCGCGCCGGGCGGAGGCGCCGCCGCGGCCCTGCACGCCGCGCAGGCCGCGGCTCTGCTGGGCATGGTCGCGCGCTACACCACCGGCGAGAAGTACGCCGAGCACGCGGCCGTGATCGAGCGGATCACCGGCGAGACCGACGAACTACGGGCGAGCGCCCTGCGCCTCGCCGAGGACGACGCGGCGGCGTTCACGGCGGTCACCGAGGCGTACAAGCTGCCCAAGGACACCGACGAGGCGAAGGCCGCGCGATCGGCCGCCATCGCCGAGGCGCTGGTGGGGGCGGGCAGGGTCCCGGCCGAGGTCGTCGGCGTCGCGAGGAAGGCCGTCGGCATCGCCGAGGAACTGCTGCCCATCGGCAACCGCAACGTCGTCTCCGACATCGCCGCCGCCACCGAGGCCGCGCGGGCCGCGGCGACCACCGCCCGGGTGAACATCGAGATCAACCTCGGTGGGATCAAGGACGAGCGGGCCCGCGCCGAACTGGCCGCCGAGGCGGCCGGGGTGGACGAGGTCGCCGCGCGGGCCGAACGGGTCACCGCCGCCGTCCGTGAGGAGATCGCGAAGTGAGCGCCCGCGTTCTGCCCGGCAAGGAGCTCGCGGCGTCCATCCGGGCCGAGGCCGCCGAGGGGGCCGCCGCGCTCGCCGCGGCCGGTACGCCGCCCAAGCTCGCGGTCGTCGTCGCCACGGCGGACGAGTCCAGCGCCTGGTACGTACGCTCGATCGCCCGCGCCGCCGAGAAGGCCGGCATCTCCTGCGACATCGTCGACCTCGGCGCGGAGGCCGCCCCCGATCTGATCCGGGACAGGCTGGCGGCGCTGAGCGCCGACGACACCGTGCACGGGATCATCCTCCAGACCCCGCTGCCGCAGGGGGCGAAGCTGGAGGACCTGGCCGGTGCGATCGCGTTCGAGAAGGACGTCGACGGCGCCAACCCGCTGTCGCTGGGCCGCCTGGCCGCGGGCCTGCCCGCGTTCGCTCCGGCGACCGCCGAGGCCGTCGTGGCGATCCTCGACCACCACGGGATCGACCTGACCGGCCTGCATGTCGCGGTGGTCGGCCGGTCCACCGTGGTCGGCAAGCCCGCCGCCCACCTCCTGCTGGACAGGAACGCCACCGTGACGGTCTGCCACTCCCGTACGCGGGAACTGGCCGCCGTCACCTCCGCGGCCGACGTGGTCGTGGCCGCGGTCGGCCGGGCCGGGCTGATCACGGCCGAGCACGTGCGGGCCGGGGCGGTGGTCGTGGACGTCGGCACCAACCCCACCGAGGACGGCGGCCTGGTCGGCGACGTCGACGCGGTCGCGGTCGCGAACCAGGCCGGGGCGCTCACGCCCGTGCCCGGCGGGGTCGGGCCGGTCACCACCGCGCTGCTGCTGCGGCACACCGTGCAGGCCGCCGGCCGCGGCTGACAAGGCCGCACCGTCAGACGAGGGTCGAGCCCGACGGGCTGCGCGCCACCACCGGAGCCTTCCAGGCCACGGCCACCAGCAGCGGCACCAGCAGCGCCAGCGTCCAGGTCAGCCCGAGCGCCTGTGCGACGCGGCCGACGAGCGCCGGAGCGAGCAGCATGGCGGAGTACGTCATGGTGGTGAGCCGGGCGACCGCGGCGGTCGCTCCCGTGGCGCCCTCCTCCGTGCCCGCATGCCCGGCCGTGCTGAAGATCAGTGGCAGCGGTGTCGCCAGCCCGAGACCGGCGAGGGCGAACCCGGCGACCGCGAGGATCGGCGTGGGAGCCACGACCACCGCCGTCAGACCGGCGGTCGCCAGCGCGGCGCCGCTCCGCACCAGGACGCGTGCCGGGTGCCGCGCCGACAGCCGGTCGCCCACGAGCCGTCCGGCCGTCTGGCAGGCGGTGAAGGCGACGAGGCCCAGCGAGGCCACGCCGAGCGAGGCGCCGCGGTCCTCGTGCAGGAACACCCCGCTCCAGGTGATGACGGCCCCCTCGCAGGCCAGCACCGCCGCGCCCATCGCGCCGAGGAGCAGGACACGGCGGGTCCAGCCCGTCCGCCATCCCCGCCGTCCGGCCACGTCGTCCGTACGCGCGGGCGGGTGTTCCGCGGAAGGCTCCTCGCTTGGCAGCCCTCCGCCCACCACCAGGACGACGGCCGTCACGACCACCCCCACGATCATGTAATGGGTGGTGAGGGACATGCCCGCCTGGGCGGCGGCTCCGCCGGTGAGCGACCCGGCCACGGAGCCGATGCTCCATGCCGCGTGGCAGCCGTTCATGATGGGGCGGTGTGCCGCCCGTTCGACCATCACCGCCTGCGCGTTCATCGCCGTGTCGAGCAGCCCGTTCGCGGCGCCGACGAGGAGCATGGCCGCGGCCAGATGGACGGGCCCGCCGGCGAGGCCCACCCCGAGCAGGGCGAAGGGAAACGCGACCGCGGCGATCCGCACCACCCACGCGCCGCCGATCCGCGCCGTGAGGCGCCCGGCGACCCGCGTGGCGGCGAGCGCCGCCACGCCGACCAGGGCGGTCAGGAGCCCGAGCAGCCCCTCCGTCAGCTCGTGATCCGCTTTCAGGGAGGGCGTACGGACCGCGAACGCGGCGATCAGGGCACCGTTCACGGCGAACACCGCCGTCACCGCCGTGCGCGCCCGTCCCACGGCTCTCCGCTCCCGGCCCTCTCGTCGCCGCTCCCGACCGGCTGCCCGGGCCACCTCGGACATGCGTCCCGCCTTCCCCTACGGCGCCTCCCGATGGGCGCCTCCCTGAAGGACGACGGCGCCGAGGCGGATTTTCGACATCCGCGCGCGACCGGATGTCGATTTCGGAGACTCACCGCGTCGTAGAGGAGAGCGGCCGCGCAGGGCGGCCCGTGTCCCTGAGGAGACAACCGATGAAATACCTGCTGTTGATCTGTGCCGAGGAGTCGGTCGAGGTCAGCCCCGAGCAGGCCGACCCCGAGCCGTGGATCGAGGAGACGGAGCGCCGCGGCGTGCGCCTCGACGGGCATCGCCTGTGCCCCGCCGGCGACGCCACGACGGTGCGAGCCGGATTGGTGACCCAGGGGCCGTTCGCCGAGACCAAGGAGCAGATCGCCGGATTCGACATCATCGAGTGCGAGGACCTGGACGAGGCCATCGAGATCGCCTCGAAGCATCCGGTGGCGTCGTTCGGCGCGATCGAGGTGAGGCCGTTCTGGCCGGAGTGAGCGGCGCCGACGTCACCCGGGTCGTCGGGCAGGCGTTCCGCGAGGAGTGGGGCCGCGTCGTCGCCACGCTGATCCGGCTGACCGGCGACTGGGACCTGGCGGAGGAGTGCGCCCAGGACGCCTTCGCCCAGGCGCTCGCCCGCTGGCCCCGGGACGGCCTGCCGCGCCGTCCCGGGGCGTGGCTCACCACCGCGGCCCGCAACCGGGCGCTGGACCGGCTCCGCCGCGGCACGACCGAGACGGCGCGGCTGCGCGCGCTGGCCTCGGCGCCGCCCGGCTCGACCTCGGAACCCGGGGAGCCGGATCCCACGGAGGAGGACAGCGTGCCCGACGACCGGCTGCGCCTGATGTTCACCTGCTGTCACCCGGCCCTGCCGCTGGAGGCACAGGTCGCCCTCACCCTCCGTACGCTCGCGGGACTGACCACGGCCGAGATCGCCTCGGCGTTCATGGTGCCGGAGACGACCATGGCGCAGCGGCTGGTCAGGGCCAAGCGGAAGATCCGCAACGCCGGCATCCCCTACCGGGTGCCGCCCGCACACCTGCTGGCCGAGCGGACGGCGGGGGTGCTCGGTGTGCTGTACGTCCTGTTCACCGAGGGCTACTCGGCGAGCGGCGGGCCGAGCCTCACCCGGCAGGAACTGGCCGCCGAGGCCATCCGGCTGGCCCGGGTGCTCGCCGGGCTCATGCCGGGCGAGCCCGAGGCGCGGGGGCTGCTGGCGCTCATGCTGCTGCAGGACTCGCGGCGCGCGGCCCGGTTCGACGAGGCGGGCGACATCGTCACCCTGGAGTTCCAGGACCGCGCGAAGTGGGACCACGACGAGATCGAGGAGGGGCTGCGGCTCCTGGACGAGGCCCTGGCGCGCCGCCGCCCCGGGCCCTACCAGGTGCAGGCGGCCATCGCCGCCTGCCACGCCACCGTCCTCGACCCGGACGACACCGACTGGCCGCAGATCGCCGGACTGTACGCGCAGCTGGCCCGGCTGGCGCCGTCCGCGGTGGTCGAGTTGAACCGGGCGGTGGCCGTGGCGATGGCCGACGGCCCCCTCGCCGGTCTGCGGCTGGTCGACGAACTGCGGGACGGCGGCGCGCTGGCCGGGCACCACCTGCTCGCCGCGACCCGTGCCGACCTGCTGCGCCGGCTGGGCCGTACGGCGGACGCGGCGCAGGCCTACGGGGAGGCCCTGGCACTCGCGCCGACCGACGCGAAGCGCCGCTACCTCGCCCGCAGGCTTGCCGAGACCGAGGGGACCTGACTTCGGCCGTGCCCCTGATGACGTACGTCAGGATCCTGCGGGGCGGTCTCGACCGGCCAGGCGCCCGTCCTGGCTCCCTCGTCCGGCCTGGCGTGCCCGGCCTCCCGTGCGAGATGCGTCCGTGGGCGCTACCGCAGTTGGTCGCGGCGGCGGGTCAGGGAGACGGTCTCGGCGGTGTTACCCGCCAGGTCGATGGCTTTGTCGTAGGCCGCGCGCGACTCCCGGCCGCGGCCCAGCCGGCGCAGCAGGTCGGCGCGGGTGGCGTGGTAGGCGTGATAGCCGGCCAACCTGGGCTCAAGACGGTCGACGGCCGCCAGTGCCACCTCCGGGCCGTCGAGCTCGGCGACCGCGATTGCCCGGTTGAGGGCGACGATCGGCGAGGGGTCGAGGCGGACGAGCTGGTCGTAGAGGGCGAGGACCTGCGACCAGTCGGTGTCGCGCATGTCGCGGGCGGAGGTGTGCACGGCGTTGATCGCCGCGAGAATCTGGTAGCGACCCGGAGCCACCCCGGCGGCGGCAGCGGCGAGGCGCTCGCGCACCAGCCGGTGACCCTCGGCGATCAGCTCCGCGTCCCAGGCCCCACGGTCCTGCTCGACGAGCGTGACCAGTTCGCCGCCGGCCGAGACCCGGGCGGGGCGGCGGGCCTCGGTCAGGAGCATCAGCGCCAGCAGCCCGGCCACCTCACCGTCGTCCGGCAGGAGGGCACGGATCAGGCGAGTGAGCCGGATCGCCTCGGCGGTCAGCTCGTGCCGTACGGGATCGGTGTCGGGGCCGGTGGCCAGGTAGCCCTCGTTGAAGACGAGGTAGAGGACGGCGAGGACGCCGGAGACGCGCGCCGGGAGATCCTCCGCCGACGGCACCCGATAGGGGATGCGCGCCGCCTTGATCTTGGCCTTCGCGCGGGTGATCCGCTGCCCCATGGCGCTCTCGGTCACCAGGAAGGCGCGGGCGATCTCGGGCATGGTCAGGCCGGCGACCATGCGCAGCGTCAGCGCCACGCGGGTCTCCATCGCCAGCGCCGGGTGACAGCAGGTGAAGATCAGCCGGAGTCGGTCGTCGTCGATGGCGCCGACGGGCTCGGGCGGGTCGTCGTCGTACACCATCTGAGCCTCCTTGTGCTTGTCGTCGCGCTTGTTCTCACGCCGGATCCGGTCGATGGCCTTGCGGTTGGCGGTGGTGGTCAGCCAGGCGCCGGGGTTGGGCGGGACGCCGTCGGCCGGCCACCGCTGTACAGCGGTCGCGAAGGCGTCGGCGGCCGCCTCTTCGGCGATGTCGAGGTCACCGAAGCGCCTGGTCAGGGAGGCGACCACCCGGGCCCACTCCTCGTGGTGAGCCCGGGTGACCGCCTCGCGGACGTCGACGTCGTTCACAGGAACGGCCGCACCTCGATCTTCCGATCGCAGATCTTCGACGCCTCGGTGGCGAGCTTGAGCGCCACGTCCAGATCGGGGGCCTCCCACACCCAGACGCCGGCGAGGTACTCCTTCGACTCCACGAAAGGCCCGTCGCTGAACACCGCCTGCTCGCCCCGGTTGTCGATGACCGTGGCCGTGTCGGTGTCCGCGAGTCCGCCCGCGAAAACCCAGTAGCCCTCGGCGATAAGTCGTTCGTTGAACGCGCTGATGGCAGGCTGCCTGTCCGTACTGCCGGGATTGCTCTTGTCATCGATCACGGAAACCAGGTATCGCATCTGAAGATCATCTCCTGTGGTGTCACGACAGCGTGGTTGGGTGGTCAGGGACTTCAAGCCGTTGGCGCATACTGCGGGCGCCCGGCCGGCCGGTAGACCTGGATCGTCACGCCCTTGGAGTCGACGCGCGACTCGACCAGGTCGAGCGCGAGATCCGGGCCCGCGTCGGGGAACAGCCGCGCGCCCTGGCCGACGACCACCGGGACGGTGATCAGAGTCATCTCGTCGACCAGATCGTTCTCCAGCAGCCACCGGGTCAGGATGCCACTGCCGTGCACCTGCAGCTCACCCCCCGGCTTGGCCTTCAGCTCTCGGACGGCGGCGGCGACGTCTCCGGACAGGACGATCGTGTCCGACCACGCCGGATCTGTGAGCGTGGTCGACGCCACGTACTTGGGCCGTGTGTTCAACGCTTCCACGACGCCCTCCCAGCCAGGGGCATCCTGGACCGTCATGGTCCCCCACGAGCCGGCGAACAGCTCGTAGGTCCGCCGGCCGAACAGGAACGCCTCGGCGCGCCGGTAGGTCTGGTTGATGAACGCGTGGGTCTCGTTGTCGCCCTTGCCCAGGGCCCATCCGCCGCGCTCGAATCCGTTCCTGCGGTCCTCGTCCGACGCGCCGCCGTTTCCCTGCACCACGCCGTCGACGGTGACCTGAGTGATGGTCGTCAGCTTCATGATCGCGGTTCCCCTGCCTTGGCGCCGCCCCTCGTGGGCGGTCTCACCTCCGCTACGAACACCACCGCCCCGATCCGACACCGCCCTCCCGGATTTCTTCAAAAAACTTCTTCGAGACGCCGGTCGCCTCGACCGCGCTCGACAGACATGGCGGAAGCGTAAAACCCCCTCTCCGCTCCGGGAAGATCTGTCGTTCATGGGGTGGTCATGGTGGCGTCATGCCGTGGACGGAAGATCGGTTTGGAGATTGTCTACCTTCAGGCCCGTTCTTGCTTGGAGGTACAAAATGCGCAAATTTGCGCACCTTGTCGCCGTCGCAGCGGTCGTCGCCGCGGGCTCCGTGACCGTCGGCGGGACGGCATGGGCCGAGGCGCCCCCCGGCGACAGGCCGGTCGAACCGCCCGGCTACCAGACCACCGTCCCCGGCGAGTCGGTCGAGGCGGCTCGCACCGACCGCGTGATCGCCCCCGGCATCGTGCTGACGTCGTTCGACACCTTCGGCCGTACGGGCTGGACCCGCGCGCACGTGCTCAACGCCGACCTGGCGGACGACCGGGTGGACGTGGGCATGGTCGGCGGCACGCTGACCGAGACGCGGGCGCTGTCGAAGTCGGCGGACGCCGCGGGAGCCGTGGCCGCGGTCAACGGGGACTACTACGACATCAACCAGACCAACGCGGTCATCGGCCCCGAGGTCAGGGACGGCCAGGTGCGCAAGGCGACCACCCAGCCCGCCACGGTCGCCTCGGTGGGCGAGGACAAGATCGCCCGGCTCGCGAGCGCGCTGCTGGAGAGCACGGTGACCGTGAGCGGCGCGGACCATCCGGTCGCCTCGCTCAACTCGGCGTCCCTGCCCGCGAACGCCGTCTCCGTCTTCACCGACCAGTGGGGGCCCGGCCTGCGCACGCTGATCGGCCACGCCACGCCCGTCACCGAGCTGGTCGTCTCCGGCGGCGTCGTCACGGCGGTGACCGACACGGTCACGACGACCCCGGTGCCCGCCGGGGGCCTGGTGGTCGTGGGCGTGGGGAACGCGGCGGCCCCGCTCGCCACCGCCAAGGCCGGCGACCCGGTGACGCTCACCACCGGCCTGCGCACCGACTCCCCCGCGAAGCTGCGCACCGCGCTGGGCAGCGGAGCGGTCCTCGTGCGGGACGGTCAGGCGATCGACTTCCCGCCCTCGACGGGCAACGACGCGCCGAAGCCGCGTACGGCGATCGGCTGGCGCGACGGCGGCAGGCGGCTCCTGCTCGTGACCGTCGACGGCTCGGCCAACTTCTCGGCCGGTCTGAGCTTCGACGAGACGGCCAAGCTCCTCGTGCGGCTCGGCGCCGACGAGGCGTTCATGCTCGACGGCGGCGGCTCGTCCGATCTCGTCGCCCGCACGCCCGGAGACGCCGGGGTGAGCGTGGTCAACACCCCGTCGGACGGCGGTGAACGACCCATCCCCAGCGGAGTCGGGCTGTTCGCCGCGAAGGGATCGGGGGCCCTCAAGGGCATCGCGGTGCGGACGAGCGCGCCGCGCGTCTTCCCCGGCCTCACCCTCCGCGTCTCCGCCGCCGGGTACGACGAGTCGTACGCCCCGGTCGCCCTCGACGGCGGCAAGGGCGACCCCGTCCGTTGGAACGCCGGGAAGCTCGGCACGGTGCGCGACGGCGTGCTGCACGCCGAGCGTTCCGGGGAGGGCGAGGTCGAGGCCCGCTCGGGGCGGGCGCACGGCGCGGCGGACGTCCGCGTGCTCGATGCCCTGTCCACCATCGCGTTCACCGAAACGAGCCTGACCCTGGACGCCGGCGGCTCGGCCGTCGTGGGGGTCACCGGCACCGACGCCGACGGCTTCGACGCGCCGATCGCCGCTCGCGACGTCGACCTGGACTACGACACGGCCGTGGTGAAGGTGGAGCCGCGGGACGACGGGTCGTTCACGGTCACCGGGCTGGAGGCGGCCGACGGCCGCGGCGCCGTGATCACCGCGACCGTCCAGGGCAAGGTCGCGCACCTGCCCGTCGCCGTCGGGCTGAAGCGCGGGTCGCTGGCCGAGTTCGACGGCGGCGAGCCCTGGGGCGTCTCGACGGCCAAGGCCACCGCCTCGGTGGCGAGCGTCGACGCCGCGGACCGTCCCGGCGCGGCGGCCGGCAACCACGCCCTCGCGCTCACCTACGACTTCACCGGCACCTCCGGCACCTCGGCGGCGTACGCGGTGGCCAAGCCCGGGCCGCTCACCCTGCCGACCGGCACCAGGCGGCTCGGCATGTGGGTGTACGGCGACGGCCGCGGGCACTGGCTGCGGGCCACGCTGCGGTCGCAGGGCACGACGAACGTCCCCTTCACCTTCGCCTCCGTCGTCGACTGGACCGGGTGGAAGTGGGTCGAGGGCACCCTGCCCACCGGCTTCACCGAGCCGATCACGCTGCTCAACGTGTACGTGGTCGAGACGTCCAACCTCGCCAAGGACGCGGGACAGCTCAGGTTCGACGGGCTCACCGCGCTGGTGGGGCAGGATCTGGCCACCGGCGACGCCCGGACCCCCGATCCGTTCGTCCTGGAGCAGGCCGACATCGACCGTTCGCGCTGGCGGTTCGCGATCATGTCCGACCTGCACGTGGGCGCGGCCGGAGGCACGACGTCGTTCGCGGCGCAGCAGGCGGCGGCCGCGCTGAAGCAGGCCGTCGCCGCGAAGCCCGACTTCATCGTGATCAACGGCGACTTCGTGGACAACAACACGCCGGCCGACTTCGCGCTCGCGGAGGAGGTCCTCAAGGCCAACGTGCCCGCCGACCTGCCGGTCTACTGGACGCCGGGCAACCACGAGTCCGGGGCCACCGCGACGGGAACCCTCGACAACTTCCTCGCCACCGGGCGGCACGCCCACCAGGTGTTCGACCACAAGGGCACCCGCTTCGTCCTGCTCAACACCACCCTGGGCGGGCTGCGGACGTCCGACTGGTCGCAGGTGCCGGAGCTGCGGCAGGACCTGGACGCCGCGGCGAAGGACATGTCGGTGAAGTCCGTCGCCGTCGTCTTCCACCACCCCCTCCGCGACCCCTCGGGGGCGGGCGCGTCCCAGTTCTCCGACCAGCGCGAGGCGGACCTCGTCGAGAAGTGGCTCGCCGACTGGCGCGAGTCGTCGGGCAAGCCAATCGCGTTGTTCACGGGCCACGCCCACACCGCCGCCGCCACCAGGTCGGACGGCGTGCTGGAGGTCACCACGCCGCCGGTGGGCAAGACGCCCTACAGCTCACCGGACAAGGGCGGGTTCTTCGGGTGGGACCTCGTCGGCGTCGACGCCCGGCCGGGAAAGGTCGAGGCGGGCCGCCCCAGCCCGGAGACCCGCGACTGGGTCGTGGCGCGGACGAACCCGCTGATCGACAAGATCTCCCTGTCGGCGCCCGGCACGCTCGCCCCGGACGCCTCGGCGGAGGTCTCGGCGACCGGCACCACCAGCGGCGCCAACCTGACGTTCCCGCTGGCGTACCCGGCCAGCGTGACGTGGAGCGGCGACCGCTCCCTCGCCCTGGCCGAGTCGGCCGCGGACGCGAAGAAGGCGGCACGCCGCCACGGCGTCGTCGCCGTCCTCGACGTGTCCACGCACACGCTGACCGGTGTACGGCCCGGCCAGGCCACCATCACGGTCACGTCGGGTGGGCAGACCGCCTCGGCCACGATCACCGTGGCCCGGTAGGCCCGATGCGAGCAGCCCAGTAGCCCGATGCGAGCAGCCGGATAGGCCCGATGAGAGCGGCGGGCCGGTCTCCCTCACCGAGGGCGGCCGGCTCGCCGTTCTCTCACGCGCGCTCGCGGTCGCTCTCATGCGCGCTCGCGGTCGCGACAGGCGTGACGGCGATCCGCGACGATGGCCGCAGCTCGCCCATCCGCTACATTTCGCTCTGAAGCCGCAAGAACGGACTCCCCATGAACGTCGTCCTGTGGGTCATCGCCGGCCTGCTCACTCTCGCCTTCCTCGTCGCCGGAGTGATGAAACTCGCCCAGCCGAAGGACAGGCTGGCCGTGTCCGGCATGGCCTGGACCGAGGACTTCTCCGCGGGCGCGGTCAAGGGCCTCGGCGCTCTCGAGGTGCTGATCGCCTTCGGCCTCGTCCTGCCCGCCGTCACGGGCATCGCCCCGGTGCTGACGCCGCTCGCCGCGCTCGGCATCGCCCTGATCATGGCCGGAGCGGTCGTCGTCCACGCCCGTCGCGCGGAGTCCCAGGTCATCGCCGTCAACCTGGTGCTCCTGGTGCTGGCCGCCGTGGTCGCCTGGGGCCGCTTCGGCCCGTACGCCTTCTAGCCCTTGCTCGCTAACCCTTGCTCCGCGGCCCCAAGGCCCTGCGTATCAGGGCGCCCGACAGGAGGCGGATGGCGAAGGGGAGGTCGTGAACCAGGTAGCGACGGGCGAGCCGCTGGGGCTCGCTGATCAGGCGGTACAGCCATTCGAGCCCGTGGTCGCCCATCCAGCCCGGGGCCCGGCGCACCGATCCGGCGGCGAACGCGATGGCCGCGCCGCACCCCACGAACCAGGCGCCCGGCAGGTCGGCCCGCAGCTCCGCGATGAGCCGGTCCTGCCGGGGAAACCCGAGACCCACGAAGACCAGGGACGGCCGCGCGGCGACGAGCCGCCCCCGCACCTCCGCGAGCGCCGCCGCGTTGGTCTCGAACCCGTACGGCGGAGCGTGGACGCCCGCCACGACCAGACCCGGATGCCGCCCGCACAGCGCGTCCCGCGCCGCCTCGGCGACGCCGGGCGGTCCCCCGATCAGGTAGACGGGCAGGCCGCGGGCCGCGGCGGCCCCGGTCAGCGACCAGATCAGGTCGGCTCCCGTCACCCGTTGCGGCAGCGGACGCCCGAGCAGGCGCGACGCCCAGACCAGCGGCATGCCGTCGGCAACGGCGAGTTCGGCCGTGTCGATCAGCGCGCGGAGCGAGGGGTCACGGGCGGCGGCACGGCAGATGTCCACGTTCGGCGTGACGACGTGGCCGCCCGTGCCGCGCTCCAGCGCGGCCGTCACCCGCGCGACCACCTCCGCCTCGGTGAGCGGGTCGAGCAGCACCCCGCCGACGCACACCCTGCCCACCCCCACCGTGCCCACGCCCACCGTGCCCACGCACGCCCTGCCCGCACGAACCCCGCCCGCCCGTGCGGCGGCCACCCCTATCCCGGCCGTCTGTGCCCGGACCGCTTGTGCCGGGACCGCTTGTGCCGGTACCGCCTCGGCCCACTGCCTCACCGGCGTCGCCGGGTCCACGGCCGCCGTACGCGCCGGCGCGGGCTCGGCCATCAGATGCCGTGGCCGCGACGGTGGAGGGCGTGCAGCACGGCGCGCGGGCTGACCAGACCCCCGGCGACCGCCAGCGCCACCGCCGCCCGCGGCTCGCCCGGCCGGGCGGAGAAGGCGCGCAGCGACCAGCGGGCGGCCTCGCGCCGCCGGCCGAGGGCCGCGTTGCAGAAGGCGAGTTGCCCGTAGACGCGGGCCGCGCCCCGCGGTTCCGCGGCCAGCCCGGGATGCCGGGCGAGCATCCACTCCAGCCCCGCGATCCGGTCGGCCCAGCGCCCCACGTAGTGCGAAGAACCCCAGCGCACCCGCACGAGCGGCCGGTCGACGTGGACGATCGGATGCCGCCAGGCGGCCCGCAGCGCGAGGTCCCAGTCCTCGTTCTGGCCGGCCGGCGCGCTCTCGTCCACCCACGTCCAGCCCCGGCGGAACAGGAACGTCGAGGAGTGCACCATCATCATGCGCGAGCGGGTGAGGTGCCGATGGGTCACCCGGCCGGTGCCGGCCAGCCGCGGCACCCGGCGGTCGCCGTACTCGACCTCGACGGCGCAACTGGCGAAGCCCGCGTCGGGCTCCTCCGCCAGCGCGGCGACCTGGGCGGCCAGCTTGCCGGGCAGCCAGAGGTCGTCGTCGTCGCAGAAGGCGACGAGATCCGTGCCGAGCACCGAGATCCCGGTGTTGCGCGCGCCCGGCAGGCCGGCGGCCCGCCGGTTGCCCAGCACGCGGACGCTCCGGGCAGCCCCACCGGCCCCCGAACCGGTGACGCCGGACACCTGCTGGGCGACGAGGGAGGCGGGGACCTCGTCGGCCACGACCACCACCTCGACCCGGTCGGCGTACTCCTGGGCGAGCACGCCGGTCAGCGCGGCTCGCAGCGGGCCGGGCCGGTCGCCCCGGGTGGGGATGACCACGCCGACGGACGGCCTCATCGCCGGGCTCCCGGCCGGTAGGCGAGGCGATAGCCGTAGAAGAGCAGAAGAGGGAGAGTGATCGCGGTGACCAGCCATCGCTGGAAGCGGGGCAGGGGCGCCGGACGGTGGCGTATCTCGATCGGTCCCACGGAGAAACGCATCGGGTTGCCGGAGACGGTGTGCGCGACGCCGAGCAGCGCTTCGCGGTCGTCCAGGAAGGCGAGGCCGCCGGCGGGAAGCCCGAGCCGCGCGGCCAGGCGTCCCAGCGTCGCGCGCGGATCGCGCACCAGGTCCTCGTGACGCACCCGGACGACCTCCACGCCCTTGCGGCGCAGCACCTCGAAGGCGAGATTCTGGGCCAGCCAGTGGACGGCGGTGCGCGCGGGCGTCCAGCGCGTCATCGGCCGCCCGTCCTCGGGCCTGCGCACCCTGCGCCGCCACGACGCGGCCACCGCCCGCGGATCACGCACCACCTGCACGACCCGCATCTCCATGATCGCCGCCAGGCAGTACGCCAGGGAGGCGTGCTTGCTGGAGTCGACGACGACCCGGGCGTCGGCCACCTCCGCCGCCGCCGCGTAGATGCGGGAGTACGACCGGACGTACTCGGCCAGTTCGGCCTCACGGGTCGTGAGCCCGAGGGCGAGGGCGGGCACACGGCGGGTCCGGTCGACACGGGCGCGCAGGCCGGGCAGCCACCCCGCCTGGCTCTGCCGCCACTGTCCGAACGCGCGGGCGCCCAC
Organism: Microbispora sitophila; assembly: GCF_014892245.1. Classification (NCBI taxonomy): domain Bacteria; kingdom Bacillati; phylum Actinomycetota; class Actinomycetes; order Streptosporangiales; family Streptosporangiaceae; genus Microbispora; species Microbispora sitophila. Next base: position 312,475 of record NZ_JADBGC010000010.1, read on the forward strand.
CTTCGTCCAGAACGGGCACTGGGAGAACCGCTGCCCGCAGCCGCACGGCTCGTCGGCGCGTACCCCGCGGTCCCAGAGGTGGACGACCTCGCCGAGCGGCGCCACGCCGGGCACCTCGCCGAGAAGGCGTTCGAGCAGCGTGCTACCGCTGCGTCCCAGACCGCCCACGAAGATCACCGGCTGAGCGTCGGCCACGTGTCCTCCATGAATGGATGCGAAACGTGACGACCCTAGCGCGGAGGGTAATCGGATGGCCGCCAATCGCCAAAGGATCTACGAGCCCGCCGCCTGCAGCGGAACGGGACGGCCGGAGACGGGTGAAGCCGACGATGCCGCGAGAGGGCACGCTTTCGCCGGAAAGCCCTCTCAGGAGGAGCGCAGTTCGACACAGCACTCTCCCGGCCGGGGCACCAGGACGGCCCGCACCCTGGTGGCTTCCAGGCCGGTGAGCATGCCCTCGAGGAAGGCGTGGTTGACCCCGCAGACCAGTTCGGGGGCTCGCGCCGCCAGTGGATGAAACGGGCAGTTGCGCAGCCGTACACAGGTGGGAGACTCGCGGCCGGGCTCGAAGCCGTGCCGCGCGAGCAGGCCTTCGAGCAGAGTGAGAGCGCGTTCGGCGCCGAGCCGTCCGGGCTTGGCCCGGGCGCGTTCCGCGGCGCCGATCTCTTCGCCGCGCCGGCAGGCCACCCGGACCGCCGCCTGGCGGGCGCTTTCCCCCTCGCTCTCCGCGAGAACGGCGTCCATGAGGATGTCGGCCAGCACCTCGTGCCGGCGTTCGGGGATCGTGACGCGGATGTCGGTCTCGGTGGGTTCGTAGACCTTCGGGGTGCGGCCGACCTTGCGGATGCCGCCGACCGCCTCGTAGCGGGCGCGCAGCAGGCCGGCGTCGACAAGTTTGTCCAGATGGAAGGCGGCCAGCTTGCGGGAGATCCCGACCGAGGCGGCGGCCTCGTCCCGGGTCACCGGGCGACGCTCCCTGCGGATGTAGGCGTACATGCCCTGCCGCAGCTCGTCGTCCAGCGCGGCCACCGCACTGATCGCGGGATCCGTCGTCACCCTGCCACGATAACGCCCGCCTCTGCGGTCGAAAACCATGGCCCCTTCGATGTACGCGAACACCTTGACCGTCAGGCCGAATAAGACCAACAATCATTGGCGTAATACGTCGCACGCGGAGGTCCCGATGACCGGTGAACTGCACGAGGCGAAACGACCGGTGAGCGCGGCGCTGGCCGGGCCGTACGGCCATCCGTTCCACCCGATGCTGGTCGCGGTGCCCATCGGAGCCTGGGTCGCGAGCATGGTCTTCGACCTGGCGTCCCGGTTCGCTCCCGGTCCGGGTTTCCTGGCCGAGGGCTCGAAGTGGCTGATCGCCATCGGCGTGCTCGGCGCGCTGGCCGCGGCGATGGCCGGGTTCCTCGACTTTTTCGCCATCCCGGCGGGCACCCCGGCGTTCCGCACGGGTCTGCTCCACATGGGGTTGAACCTCGTGATCACCGCCGCGTACGCCGCCGGCTTCCTGTGGCGCCAGGCCGGCACAGGGGCGAGCACGGCGGCGGGCGCGGTCGCGCTCGGCCCGCTGCTGCTCTCGGCGAGCAGCCTGGCGCTGCTCGTGGTCTCCGGTTACCTGGGCGGCAAGCTCGCCTACCGCTATGGCGTGCGGGTGGCCGACGAGGCCACCCAGGCCGCCGGTTTCCGGCGCTGACCCTCATCCCACCATCGCAGGAGGAGAACTCATCATGGGTATCGCGGCACTGGTCACATGGTTGCTCACCGCGGTGGGCGGCTTCGTGATGCTGGGTGTCTGGATCGCCAGAGGCGGCAGGCGTACCAGCCGTTTCTCACCAGGTCTGATCTTCGGTCACTTCGCGCTGGCCGCCGCCGGGTTGGTCGTGTGGATCGTGTTCCTGTTCGCCGGCACCGCCGCTCTGGCGTGGGTCGCGCTGGTCCTGCTGGTCCCGGTCGCGCTGCTGGGCTTCGCGATGTTCGCCCGGTGGATCCCCGCCTACCGCGCCCGTACGGCGGTGGCCGGCGGGCCCGGCGCCACCGGCACGGCGGGACCGCCCGAGCGGCACTTCCCGGTCGCGATCGTGGCCGGACACGGTCTGCTGGCGGTGGCCACCGTGGTGCTGGTGCTGCTGGCCGCGCTCGGCACGAGCGGCGGCTGAGATGCGTTCCGGTAGCGCCCTGCGGGTGATCGACGAGCCGCGCGACGGTGTGGACCTGGGCGCGGCAGAGCGGGCGGCCGGCGAGTTCCTGGCGGCGCTGGGCATCTCGACGGACTCCGAGAGCCTGCGGGAGACTCCGGGGCGGATGGCCCGGGCGTATGCCGAGCTGTTCACGCCACGCCCGTTCGATCTGACCACCTTCCCCAACGAGGAGGGCTACGACGAGCTCGTGCTGGCCCGGGCGATCCCGGTCCGCTCGGTCTGCGAGCATCACCTGCTGCCCTTCTCCGGAGTCGCCCATGTCGGCTACCTCCCCGGCGACCGCATCCTCGGACTGTCCAAGCTCGCCCGCGTCGTCGAGCACTTCGCCCGCCGGCCGCAGGTGCAGGAACGGCTCACCAAACAGGTGGCCGACTGGATCGCCGACCGGTTGCGACCCGCGGGGGTCGGCGTCGTGATCGAGGCCGAGCACACCTGCATGACCCTGCGGGGAGTACGGGCCGTCGGCTCGACCACCGTCACCTCGACGCTGCTGGGCGTCCTGCGGGAGGACGCCCGATCCCGTCAGGAGTTCTTCGCCCTCACCGGCACCCGCCGCTGAACAAGGAGACCATCGCCGTGACACAGCAGAGGTTCGTGATCGTCGGAGCCGGTCTGGCCGGCGCCAAAGCCGCCGAAGCCCTGCGCGAGCAGGGATTCGACGGGCGGATCACGCTGATCGGCGCCGAGCCGCACCGCCCCTATGAGCGGCCCCCGCTGTCGAAGGGCTACCTGACGGGCAAGACCGACCGGTCCGGCGTCTTCGTCCACCAGGAGGGCTGGTACGTCGACCACGACGTCGAGCTGCGGCTCGGCGTGGCCGCGATCGGCCTCGACCGCGGCGCTCACCGCGTCGAACTGGCCGACGGCAGCGGGATCGAATACGACAAATTGCTGCTGACCACCGGCGCCCGCCCGCGAAGGCCGCCGATCCCCGGCGCAGACGCACCCCACGTGCGCTACCTGCGCCGGATCGAGGACTGCGAGTCGCTCAAGGACGTCCTCGGGAGCGTGTCCCGGCTGGCGGTGATCGGAGCGGGCTGGATCGGGCTGGAGGTCACCGCCGCCGCCCGGCAGGCCGGCGTCAAGGTAACGGTGCTGGAGGCGGCGCGGCTGCCCCTGCTGCGCGTGCTCGGGCCCGAGGCCGCCCGGGTCTTCGCCGACCTGCACCGTGACCACGGTGTCGACCTCCGGCTCGGGGCCGCCGTCAGCGAGATCACGCCCTCAGGCGTACGTCTGGGCGACGGCGGCGAGATCACCGCCGACGCCGTCCTCGTCGGCGTCGGCGCCGAACCCGAGGTACGGCTCGCCCTGCAGGCAGGGCTGCACGTGGACGACGGCATCGTGGTGGACGCGACCCTGCGGACCGGCGACCCGGACATCGTCGCCGCAGGGGACGTCGCCAATGCCTACCACCCTCTGCTGGGCACGCACGTACGGGTCGAGCACTGGGCCAACGCGCTCAAACAGCCCGCGGTCGCCGCCGCCGCCATGCTGGGCCGGGACGCGGTCTACGAGGAGTTGCCCTACTTCTACACCGACCAGTACGACCTCGGCATGGAGTACGTCGGCCACGTCGAGCCCGGCGGCTACGACCAGGTCGTCTTCCGGGGCGACGTCGCGGCACGGGAGTTCATCGCCTTCTGGCTCAGAGGCGATCGCGTCCTGGCCGGCATGAATGTCAACGTCTGGGACGTGGTCGAGCCGATCAAGACGTTGATTCGCACCGGAACACCCGTCACGCCCCAAGCGCTGGCCGACCCCGGCCTGCCGCTGGATGTCCTCACCAGCCCGTAGAGCGACGTGGCCTGGCGGAAGCCCGACCTTGGTCAGACGTCCTGCCAGGCGGTATTCACTCGGGCCCCTAAGGGCGGGCACGGGCAGCGCAGATCACTGTCCCGTGCCTCGCCCCGCGGGCCGCCCGGACCTCTCAGGTCCTTCGGCATGCGCCGGTCAGCGCGCGTCGACGATCATCCCGGCGCCGACGGTGCCGTTGGTGGCCTCGTCGATCAGGATGAAGCCGCCGGTGAGGCGGTTACGGGCGTAGTCGTCCACGAACAACGGCTGGGTCGTCCGCAGCGACACCCGGCCGATCTCGTTCAGGCCGAGGGCGGTGGCCGACTCGTCCCGATGCAGGCTGTTGACGTCGAGCCGGTAGTGCAGGTCCCGCACGAGCGCCCGGGCCGTACGCGTGGTGTGCTTGATGATCAGCTTGGAGCGCGGCTGGAGCTTCAGGCCGTCGGCCATCCAGCAGATCATCGCGTCGATCTCCTGGGCGGTCTGCGGCTGGTTGTTCGGCCGGCAGATCATGTCGCCCCGGGAGATGTCGATGTCGTCGCCCAGGCGCAGCGTGACCGACATCGGCGCGAACGCCTCCTCCACCGGGCCGTCGAAGGTGTCGATCGCGGTGATCGTCGTGGTCAGGCCGGAGGGCAGGTGCAGCACCTCGTCGCCCGGCTTGAGCACGCCGCCCGCGACCTGCCCGGCGTATCCGCGGTAGTCGTGCAGCTCCTGGCTGGTCGCACTGTGCGGGCGGATGACGTACTGCACGGGGAAACGCACGTCGACCAGGTTGCGGTCGGAGGCGATGTGCACGTTCTCCAGGTGGTGCAGCAGCGAGGAGCCCTCATACCACGGCATGTTCTCCGAGCGGGAGACCACGTTGTCGCCGTGCAGCGCCGAGATCGGGATGAACGTGAGGTCGGTCGCGTTCAGCTTGCTGGCGAACGACGTGAACTCCTCGCGGATCTCCTCGAACCGGGCCTCGGAGTAGTCGACGAGGTCCATCTTGTTGACCGCCAGCACCAGGTGCGGCACCCGCAGCAGCGTGGTCAGGAAGGCGTGCCGCCGCGACTGCTCCAGCACGCCCTTGCGCGCGTCGATCAGGATGATCGCCAGGTCGGCGGTGGAGGCGCCGGTGACCATGTTTCGGGTGTACTGGATGTGCCCGGGGGTGTCGGCGATGATGAACTTCCGCTTGGGCGTGGCGAAGTAGCGGTAGGCCACGTCGATCGTGATGCCCTGCTCGCGCTCTGCCCGCAGGCCGTCGGTGAGCAACGACAGGTCGGTGTACTCCGTGCCCCGGTCGCGGGAGGTGCGCTCGACCGCCTCGAGCTGGTCCTCGAAGATCGCCTTGGAGTCGAACAGCAGCCGCCCGATCAGCGTCGACTTGCCGTCGTCGACGCTGCCCGCCGTCGCGAAACGAAGGATGTCCATCAGAAGTAGCCTTCCTTCTTGCGATCTTCCATGGCGGCCTCTGAGGCCCGGTCGTCGGCGCGGGTGGCGCCGCGCTCGGTGATCCGGGTCACGGCGATCTCCTCGATGATCTGCTCGACCGTGGTGGCGGTGGAGGCGACGGCGCCGGTGCAGGTCATGTCGCCGACCGTGCGGTAGCGGACGACCGCGTCGAACGCCGGCTCGTCGTCGCCCCGCTGGACCACCTCGGCGTCGGCCAGCAGCATGCCGTCCCGCTCGAAGACCCGGCGCGAGTGGGCGAAGTAGATCGACGGGATCTCGATGCCCTCCCGCCGGATGTAGTGCCACACGTCCAGCTCGGTCCAGTTCGACAGCGGGAACACGCGGATGTGCTCACCCCTGCTGATCTTGGTGTTGTAGAGGTTCCACAGCTCGGGACGCTGGTTCTTCGGGTCCCACTGGCCGAACTCGTCGCGGAAGGAGAACACCCGCTCCTTGGCCCGGGCCTTCTCCTCGTCGCGCCGGGCCCCGCCGAACACCGCGTCGAACTCGTGCTCCTCGATGGCGTCCAGCAGCGTCGTGGTCTGCAGCCGGTTGCGGGAGGCCCGCCGTCCGGTCTGCTCGACCACCCGCCCGGCGTCGATGGACGCCTGGACCGACGCGACCACCAGCCGCGCGCCCAGCTCGGCGACCCGCCGGTCGCGGAACTCGATGACCTCGGGGAAGTTGTGCCCGGTGTCGACGTGCATCAGGGGGAAGGGGATCGGCGCCGGCCAGAAGGCCTTCTCGGCGACCCGCAGCATGACGATGGAGTCCTTGCCGCCGGAGAAGAGCAGACAGGGGCGCTCGAACTCGGCCGCGACCTCACGCATGATGTGGATCGCCTCGGCCTCGAGCACGTCGAGCTGCGACGTGGTGTAGTCACGCTGAAGCATGGGGACTTCCTTCACGGAGTCTGGCGATGCAGGTCACGGATTCCGGCGAGCAACGTTGGCGCCAGATCCGGTAGGGAGACCAGGATATCCGGCAGCGAAGGGTCCCCCTGGTTGTAGGTCAGGGGTGAGCCGTCGATCCTGCTCGCGTGGGCACCCGCCGCGACCGCCACCGCGACCGGCGCGGCCGAGTCCCACTCGTACTGGCCCCCGGCGTGCACGTACGCCTCGACCTCTCCGGTGAGGACCGCGGCGATCTTGGCACCGGCCGAGCCGATGGGGACGAGTTCCCCGCCGAGGCGGGCGGCCAGCTCACGGACGAACTCGGGCGGCCGGGTGCGGCTGACCGCGATGCGGAACGGCTCGCGCACCTTCTCCGGCAGCTCGGGCGGCGCCGCCGTCGTGAGCGTACGACCCTGGGCGGGCAGGGCGACCGCTCCGGCGGTGAGGGAACCGCGTTCCCACAGGGCCACGTGGACGGCCCAGTCGGCGCGGCCCTGCTCGGAGAACTCGCGGGTGCCGTCGAGCGGGTCGACGATCCACACGCGCTCGGCCGACAGCCGCCGGGGATCCATCCGCTCCTCGCGGGTCGCCTCCTCCGACAGCACGGCGTCGTCCGGACGCAGCCGACTCAGGGCGTCCATGAGGAACTCGTGGGACGCGCGGTCCCCCGCGTCCTTCAACGCCCGGCCGTCCTCGAAGCCGAGACGGGCGCGCAGCTCCAGGAGCCGCTCCCCCGCCTCCGTCGCCAGCTCCCCGGCGAGGGAATGGTCGTCCCGCATCCTCATTCTCAGTACGCTCCCGCCCCGCGTGCGACCGCAGACCACGTCTTCCATAAGATCTGCAGATCCAGCATGAGAGACCAGTTCTCGACATAACGCAGGTCCAACCGTACCGATTCCTCCCAGGAGAGGTCAGACCGGCCGTTGACCTGCCAGAGCCCGGTCAACCCGGGCCGGACCACGAGCCTGCGGCGCACGTCGTCGCCATACCGTGCGACCTCCTCCGGCAGCGGCGGGCGCGGCCCGACGAGCGACATGTCGCCCCGCAGCACGTTGATGAGCTGCGGCAGCTCGTCGAGCGAGTAACGCCGCAGCGCGGCGCCGAGCGGGGTCACCCGCGGATCCCTGCGCACCTTGAACAGCACGCCGTCGGCGTCGCTGACCAGCTCGATCTTGCGGGCCTCCGCGTCCCGCCGCATCGTGCGGAACTTGAGGATCGTGAACTCCACGCCGTCCCTGCCGACCCGCCGCTGGCGGAACAGGGCGGGCCCCGGACTGGTCGCCCGTACGGCCACGGCGACGGCGGCCAGCAGCGGGGCCAGCACGACCAGCGCCGCAGCGGCGACCAGCCGGTCGAACACGTCCTTGACCAGCCGGCGCCCTCCCGCCAGCTCGGGATGCTCCACGTGCAGCAGCGGGAGCCCGGCGACGGGTCTGATCGCGATCCGCGGGCCGGCCACCTCCATCAGCGCGGGCGCCACCACCAGGTCGGTGCGCGTCCGCTCCAGCCGCCAGGCCAGCCTGCGCAGCGCCGTGCCGTCGAGCTCGGGGCAGGCGAGCACCGCCACCGTGTCCGCCCGGACCTGCTCGACCACCAGCGGCACGTCGGTGAAGTCGCCGAGCACCGGCACGTCCACCACCCGGCCCGCGGCGCGGGCGGGCACGCAGGCGGCCACCACCTCCATCCCGTGGTAGCGCTCCCTGCGGAAGGTGCCGACCAGCTCGGCGATCGCCGCCCGGTGGCCCACCGCCACGACCCTGCGCATGCAGCCCTCGCCCCTGGCCCGCCTGCGGTGCAGCCGCTGCCGCAGGCCATACCTGGCCCCGAGGGTGAGCACGGTGGCGAGCGGCAGCGCGATCAGCACGTAGCCGCGGGCGATCTCGGTCTTCGACGCGTACGCCGCGATCGCGACACCCGCGATCACCGTGAAGCCGCCCCGCGCGACCCGGCGGAACTCCTCGGCCCCCACGCCGATCAGGCGCGGCTCGTACGCCCGGCTCAGGACCAGGGTCACCGCCCAGACGGCGGGCAGCGCGGCGCTCGCCATCACATACGGCATCACGTACGGAGTGACCTCGCCGAACCGGATCACCACGGCGGTGACCCCCGCGAGAAGGGCGCTCACGATGTCGCAGAGGGCCGCGACGAGCCGATACCGGACGGCCCACGCGGGCGGTCGCGGCATCGGATGGGCGGGCGAGTCCCGGGAGGTGCCCACAGCGACCGAGGACGTGTCGCCGTCCAGCACTGTCGCCCCCTGCGATTCTCCGACTACCGACCGTGCTGGAATGCTAGCCGCCCGCACCGACATCTCAGGGAGATTTCAATCAGCTTCCCGGCAGTGTGACTCGCTGCCCGGCCCGAGGGCCCGTCGGGTCGCCGCCTGCCGCACGCCCAGGTGGGGCCAACGACAGCGGTTCCATGGACCGCGAGGTCGTGAACGGCGTCTACGACCGGGCGCAGTTGAACGGCCTGAGGGTGATTCGCGTCACCGTTCGAAGGAGATCGGTGAGAATGACGGCACCTCCCACGATTACTTCCAGTACTGGGACGGGACCAAACCCGCTTACAACGACGGAGAAGACGGCCTCCGGCAGCTCGACTACGTGCTCGCGAGGGCCGCGGCATCCGGGATCAGGCTGATCATCCCGCTCGTCACCAACTGGCGCGGCAACGGCGGCATGGACCAGTACGTCCGCTGGGCCGGCGGGCAGTACCACGACGACTTCTACACGAACCCGGTGATCAAGGGCTGGTACAAGGACTGGATCACCCATCTGCTCAACCGGGTCAACACGCTGACCGGCGTCGCCTACAAGGACGACCCCACGATCATGGCCTGGGAACTTGCCAACGCACCCCGGTGTAAGGGAGGCGACGATTCCTACCCCACCTCATCGGGGTGCACCGCGGCGACCATCACGGCCTGGGCGGACGAGATGTCCCAGTACGTCAAGTCGGTGGATGGCAATCATCTGCTGAGCGTGGGTGACGAGGGCTTCTATTGCACCGACCCTGGCGGCCCGGACTGGACGAACAACTGCAGTCAGGGCGTGGACACCCTCGCCCTGGCGAGGCTGCCGGAGATCGACCTGATGTCCCCGCAGCTCTTCGCGGACAAGTGGGGCAAAGACGCCGCCTGGGGTACGAGCTGGATCACCCAGCACCTCGCCGACGGCCGCGAAATCGGCAAGCCGGTGGTGCTCAGCGCGTTCGGCCTGCCGAACAAGGCCGTGCGCAACCCCGTGTACCGGGACTGGACGGACGCGTTCAGAACCGGCGGCGGCGCGGGCTTCGCCTTCTGGCAGATCAACGAGGAGATCTCCGGCCAGACCCTCCCCGACCTCGACGGCTACACCGTCGACTGCCCCGGCCCGGTCTGCCGGACGATCACAAACGCCGGCATGCTGATGAACCGCCGCGCACCGGAACTCATCGATCCGGTCGCCGACGACGACACGGCCGTCACGGCCGCGAGGACGATGAATCCCGGCACCTTCTACATCGACAACATCCGTGCCGAGTGACGGCCTGACATGCGGTGCGGGCAGGGCTGCGGCTCCCTGCCCGCACCTGGGCTGGTGCGTGCGGAGTACATTGCCAACCGGAAACGTCCCGACTAGCGTCCGGGCGCAGAGGAGGGAAGCCATTCCTCCCGGCCGTGAACGGCCGGGATTCCTGGCTGGAGATTATTGAAAGCCGAAACGTACATATCGGTTGATGTAGAGGCGGACGGCCCGATTCCGGGACCGTACTCGATGGTCAGCTTCGGCATGACCGTGGCCGGCCGGATGACCGGGCGGCGGTTCGAGCGGACCGACCCGGAGTCCCTGACGTTCTACGCGGAGTTACGTCCGATCAGCGACGACTACGTGCCGGAGGCGCTGGCGGTGAGCGGCCTCGACCGGGCGACGCTGCTGCGTGAGGGACGCGACCCGGCCGAGGCGATGACGGCGGCGGCGGCCTGGGTGCGCGAGGTGTGCGGCGACGACCTGCCGGTGCTCGCGGCCTTCCCGCTGTCGTACGACTGGATGTGGATGTACTGGTACTTCCTCCGCTTCACCGGTCAGTCGCCCTTCGGCCACTCCCGGTGCATCGACATCAAGACGCTGTACGCCGCCAAGGCCGTGGTGCCGGTGGCCTGGGCGACCAAACGTCAGATGCCGCGCGAGGTTCGGTCGCGGCGCCCGCACACCCACAACGCGCTCGACGACGCCGTCGAGCAGGCGGAGTTGCTGCAGAACCTCATGCTCTGGCCGGGCGCCACTCGCGAACGCGACGCGAGCGACGTCAGCGGGGCGGCTTCGCCGGATTGAGGTCGGCGGCGTGGAAGCGGTTCTGCGTGGCCTCCAGACCGGCGGTCATCAGCGACTCCACCATGTCGGCCGCCCGGTCCACGAGGAACGGCAGGTCCTTGCGCTCGGCCGTGGCGAAGTCGCGCAGCACGAACGTCGCCGGGTCCATGCGGCCCGGCGGGCGGCCGATGCCGAACCTGATCCGCGGGTAGTCACGCGTGCCGAGCGACTTCGTGATCGACTTCAGGCCGTTGTGGCCGTTGTCCCCGCCGCCGGTCTTGGCGCGCAACGCGCCGTACGGGATGTCCAGCTCGTCGTGGACCACGATCACCCGGTCGGGGGTGACCTTGTAGAAGTCGGCCAGCGCCTTCACCGGGCCGCCCGACAGGTTCATGAACGACAGCGGCTTGGCCAGTACGACCGGGAGCCCGGCCAGGCGGCCCTCGACCACCTCGGCCCGTGATTTGTGTGCCTTGAACCGCCCGCCCACCCGGGCCGCCAGCTCGTCGAGCACCATGAAGCCCGCGTTGTGCCGGTTCCCGGCGTACTCCGGCCCGGGGTTGCCCAGGCCCGCCACCAGCCACCGCTGCGCGGACGTGTCGGACATCGCTGTCTCCTCCGCTGTCTGTCCCACATGGAAGAGTCCTCCACAGGACACCCTGTGGAGGACTCTCTCACGAACGAAGTCCTACTCGGCGGCCTCGGCGCTCTCGCCCTCGGCGGCCTCGCCCTCCTCGGGCAGCTCGGCGGCGGGCGCGCCGATCACCTGCAGCACCAGGGCCTCGGGGTCGCCGGCGAGCGTGGTGCCGTTCGGCAGCTTCAGGTCGCTCGCGTGCACCGCGAAGCCGGCGTCCTTGCCGTCCACGTCCACCTCGACGCCGGTCGGAATGTGGGTCGCCTCGGTCTCGACCGAGATCGTGACGAGCTGCTGCTCGACGATGGAGCTGCCGATCGTGTCGCCGGTGACGGTGACCGGGATCTCGACGGTGACCTTCTCGCCGCGCTTGACCAGCAGCAGGTCGACGTGCTCGAGGAAGCCCTTGATCGGGTCGCGCTGGACGCCCTTGGGCAGCGCGATCTCGTCCACGCCCTCGCCCTGCAGGCGGATAAGCACGTTCGGCGTGCGCAGCGCGAGCAGCAGTTCGTGGCCGGGGAGGGTCAGGTGCTTGGGCTCGGTGCCGTGGCCGTACAGGACGGCGGGGACCTTGTTCGCCCGGCGGATCTTGCGGGCGGCGCCCTTGCCGAACTCGTTGCGAAGCTCGGCGGCGATACGTACTTCGGACACGGCACATCTCCTAGGGATGACTCGACCGGTGGATTGACGCGCTCACCCTCACCCGCCCTAGCGGAAGGCGTTACGAGCGCAACCCCACCACTCTACCGTCTTGCCCGCAGTCCCTCGGTGGCCGTTACACTGGCCGCGTGATTCGTACGCTGTGTCAGGGCTGGTGGCGCTCCACGTAGGAGCGGCCATCTCACACGCGTACGACCGGGCCGTTCGGATGGACGGCCCTTTTTCGTGCTCCCTTGACGAGGGGTCGCCGTCGGAACGGCGGACCACCTGCCAAGGGAGAGACCACATGAGCACGACCCTCGACACCACTACGTCCGACGACCTCGGCGTGCCCGCCGCGCGACGGCGCAGCGCCGAACTGGAGAGATCGATCCGGGAGCAGCCGGGAAGGTTCCGCGCGCTGACCGGGGACCGCCCGACCGGCCGGCTGCACCTGGGGCACTACTTCGGCACCCTGCACAACCGCGTCCGCCTGCAGGACCTGGGCGTGGACATGATGGTGCTCGTCGCGGACTACCAGGTCCTGACCGACCGCGACGTGGCCGACCGGCTCACGGAGCACGTGGAGGACCTGGTGCTCGACTACCTGGCCGCCGGCATCGACCCCGACCGGGCCACGATCTTCACGCACAGCGCGATTCCCGCGCTCAACCAGTTGCTCCTGCCGTTCCTCAGCCTGGTCTCGGTCTCCGAGCTGGGCCGCAACCCCACGGTCAAGGACGAGATCGCCCACTCGAGTCAGTCGGCGGTCAGCGGGCTGATGTTTACCTATCCGGTCCACCAGGCCGCCGACATCCTGTTCTGCAAGGCCGGCCTCGTGCCTGTCGGTCAGGACCAGCTGCCCCATCTCGAGGTCGCCCGCACCGTCGCGCGCCGCTTCAACAACCGCTACGGCACCCCGTCGAACCCCGTGTTCCCCGAGCCCGAGGCTCTGCTGTCCGCGGCCCCGCTGCTGCTCGGCACCGACGGAGGCAAGATGAGCAAGAGCCGGGGCAACGCCATCGCCCTGGCCGCGACCGCCGACGAGACCGCCCGGATGATCCGCGGCGCCAAGACCGACGCGGACCGCCACATCACGTACGACCCGGTGGCCCGGCCCGAGGTCTCCAGCCTGGTCCTCCTGGCCGCGCTGTGCCTCGACCGGGACCCGCACGAGGTGGCCGAGGAGATCGGCGGCCGGGGAGCGGCCGCGCTGAAGGCCGTCGTCACCGACGCGATCAACGACTACTTCGCGCCCATCCGGGCGCGGCGCGCCGAGCTGGCCGGGGACCGCGCCCACATTCGCGGGGTGCTCCGCGAGGGCAACGAACGCGCCACCGCGATCGCCGACGCGACGCTCAGGGAGGTGCGCGCGGCGATGAACTCTCTCTACTGACTGCAGAGAAGGGCCCCCGGACGGCCGTCCAGGCCGGACCGGGGGCCCGAGAAGTCAGCTGTCGCCCTCGAAGAGGCTGGTGACGGAGCCGTCGGTGAAGACCTGCTCGATGGCCCGGGCGATCAGCGGGGCGATCGACAGGACCGTGAGGCTGTCGAACCTCTTCTCCTCCGGGATGGGCAGCGTGTTGGTCACGACCACCTCGGAGATGCGGGAGTTCTTCAGCCGGTCCACGGCCGGGTCGGAGAAGATGGCGTGCGTGGCGGCCACGACGACGTCGGTCGCGCCGTGCTCGTACAGCGCGTCGGCCGCCTTGCAGATCGAGCCGCCCGTGTCGATCATGTCGTCGATCAGCACACAGGTCCTGCCGCGCACCTTGCCGACCACCTCGTGCACCTTCACCTGGTTGGCCACGTCGAGGTCGCGCCGCTTGTGGATGAACGCCACCGGCGTGCCCAGGCTGTCGGACCAGCGCTCGGCCAGCCGTACGCGGCCGGTGTCGGGAGAGACGATCGTGGTGCTCTCCGGGTCGAGCTTGCCGCGCAGGTAGTTGATCAGGACCGGCAGGGCGAACAGGTGGTCCACCGGACCGTCGAAGAAGCCCTGGATCTGCGAGGTGTGCAGGTCGATGGACATCATCCGGTCGGCGCCCGCCTGCTTGAACAGGTCGGCCATCAGCCTGGCGGTGATCGGCTCGCGGCCGCGGCCCTTCTTGTCCTGGCGGCTGTAGCCGTAGAACGGCATGATCACGGTGACCCGTTTGGCGGAGGCCCGCTTGAGGGCGTCCACCATGATCAACTGCTCCATGATCCACTGGTTGATCGGCGCGGTGTGACTCTGCATGACGAAGGCGTCGCAGCCGCGCACGGACTCCAGGTATCGCACGTAGATCTCGCCGTTGGCGAAGTCACGCAGCGCCGTCGGCGTGATCTCGACGCCGAGGGCGTTCGCGACCTCGTCGGCCAGTTCGGGGTGGGACCGGCCGGAGAAGAACATCAGGTTCCGCTCACCGGTCGTCTTCTTGCCGCTCATGCCGCGCTCCTCGCGTGTCGAGCCTGTTCGCCGTACCGGGCCTGGTTCTGGGGCCGGGCCGGCCATAACGCCGTGCTCTCGTCTCGCCCGGGGCCCGCAAACCCCTTCGCCCGGTCGATGTGGTCGGTCACGGTGTCCTCCTGGCCTGGCCCTTCGGCGCTACGCGGTCAGACCGCGCCTCGTACTCTTACCTGTCCCCGTACGGCCCGCGGGGAGGCGGGCCGCAGGTGGTCCTAATCGCCGGCCCTACTCACCGGCAGGGTCCCCGCCGTTCGCCGCGGCCGCGTCGCGGGCTTCGATCGCCCGCTGGGCCGCCTCCGCCGACTTGGTGCCGGCGCGGCGGCGCGTCACCCAGCCCTCGACGTTGCGCTGTTTGCCGCGGGCGACCGCCATCGCCCCGGGCGGCACGTCGGACGTGATCACGGATCCGGCGGCCGTGTACGCTCCGTCGCCGATCGTGACCGGGGCGATGAGCATGTTGTCGCTGCCCACGCGCACGTGGTCGCCCACGACCGTGTGGTGCTTGGAGACGCCGTCGTAGTTGACGAAGACGCAGGCGGCACCGATGTTCGAGCCGACTCCGATGGTCGCGTCGCCGACGTACGTCAGGTGCGGGACCTTGGAGCCCTCGCCGATCCGCGCGTTCTTGGTCTCGACGAACGCGCCGATCTTGCCCTTGGCGTGGAGCACGGTGCCGGGGCGCAGGTAGGCGAAGGGGCCCACGGCGGCGCCGGGACCGATCTCCGCGCCGTCGGCGACGGTGTTGCGCACGACGGCCTCCTCGCCGACGACCGTGTCGGTCAGCGTGCTGCCCGGACCGACCTCCGCTCCGGCGGCGATCCTCGTGGCGCCCTTGAGCTGGGTGCCGGGATGGATCACGGCGTCGGGCTCCATCTCGACCCCGGCGTCGACCCACGTGCTGGCCGGGTCGACGACGGTCACCCCGGCGCGCATGTGCGCCTGCAGGATGCGGTCGTTGAGCACGCGCCGGACGAAGGCGAGCTGGACGCGGTCGTTGACGCCCTCCACCTCGGCGTGGTCGGCGGCCACGTGCGCGCCCACCCGGTGGCCGTCCTCGCGGAGGATGGCCAGCACGTCGGTCAGGTACTCCTCGCCCTGGGCGTTGGCGGCGCCGATCCGCTTCAGGCCGTCGGCCAGGAGCGCGCCGTCGAAGGCGTACACGCCCGAGTTCATCTCGGCGATCGCGCGCTGCTCGGGCGTCGCGTCCTTCTCCTCGACGATCTCCAGCACCGCGCCGTCCTCGGCGCGCACGATCCGGCCATAGCCGGTCGGGTCGGGGACGACGGCGGTCAGCACCGTGACGGCGTTGCCGTCGGCGGCGTGCCGTTCGAGCAGGGCCGCCAGGGTCTCGGTGCGCAGCAGCGGCGTGTCGCCGTACGTCACCAGGACGGTGCCGTCGATCGGGCCCTCGGCCTCGAGCGCGGTGCGCACGGCGTGGCCGGTGCCGTTCTGCTTGTCCTGGACGACCGTACGGGCGTCCGCGGCGGTCGTCGCGAGATGGGCGCCGACCTGCTCGCGCGCATGCCCGATGACCACGATCAGCCGCTCGGGCGACAGGCCGCGCGCGGCGACGAGCATGTGGTCGACGAGCGCTCGGCCGCAGACCTCGTGGAGGACTTTGGGGGTTTTCGATTTCATCCGGGTGCCCTCGCCGGCGGCGAGGACGATCACGGCTGCCGGGCGCGGCACACTCACGGACTGAGGCTCCCTCGGCGTCGCGGCTTACTACACGGATCGTGCCTGTACGGATCGGGTGCGGCTGCCACGCGTCCAGTACCCAGGAACCGCACGGTCACCCGCTCGACAAGGTGAGCTTACCTGCCGTACCCCGGGAGGGAACCAGCCCCCCTGGGGCTGGAACGGCTGGATGAAGGGGCTCCCGGGGGAGGATTCGAACCTCCGTTGACAGAACCAAAATCTGTAGTCTTGCCCCTAGACGACCCGGGAAAGGCACAACGTGCCGTTTTGCCGGATTCCGGCAGCCGCCGGAATCCGCACTCAGGATACAGAGCCGCCCCCCTGGCGCGCGCCCCCAAAATTCAGCGCATCGTCGGCCCCACCTCGACACCGCCCACCGGCCGGCCCGCGGGCCGGAGCCGGACTCCCGCCGCCGCAGACCCCAGGGACTGGCCGGGCGCCTGACTGGCCGAACGGCTCGGTGTCTCGCACCGCGCGATCCGCGACATCGACCGGCTGGCGAACTCGGCTCTGTCGTGCACGGCCTGCGGGCACGCCCGGCTACCGGCTCGGCGCCGGACTCCCACCGCTGCTTGGTACGCGCTTAGTTATAGGGTATTACGAGGGTTACTTGCTGTTGCTCCAGCGCTTAGCTATAACTATAACTACACGCCAGCCGCTCGCTGGCGAGGGACTGGACGGAGGTCTGTCATGAACGCTGAAGCAATGGTCGAGGTCGTGCTACCGGGCGCGGTTAAGCCGGAGGGGCTTCAGATGCGAGAGGGAGCCGGTCCGCCGCCGGTCCGGGCCAGGTCGTGATCCGCATGGAGGCGACCGGTGTCTCCTTCACCGAGCAGCAGATGCGCCGGGGCCGCTACTACGACCAGCCGCCCTTCCCGTCCGTCCCCGCTACGACCTGGTCGGCATCGTCATCTCGGCGGGGGACGGCGTTGCCGCCGGCCTGGCCGGCAGCCGGGTGACCGCGCTGCTCAAGGTCGGCGGCTGGGCCGGTCACGTGGTCGTGGACGCCATCGACCCGGTCCCGGTCCCGTCCACTCACCCGCGTCGCCGAGGCGATGCGGCCGGCCGAGCCCAGGACCGTCAACGGGATAGTCGCTCTGCACCCCTGGCCTCGCTCCTCGGCGGCCAGTGCACCACCCTGCGCCCTCTCGCCAGCCGAGAACCTCCCCCTTCGTCCGCACCACCCCGAACGCGTCACCACGGCGCGAAGACTTCCAGGAAACGTCAGCGGCCCAGACACCGCGCAGCGCGGGTTTCGCCATGGCGGCCCAGCTGCCGAGCAGCGTCAGCCTCGAAGGCGACGACTACAGCGTGTTCCTGCTCTCGCAGTGCGT
Source organism: Microbispora sitophila (assembly GCF_014892245.1). NCBI lineage: Bacteria > Bacillati > Actinomycetota > Actinomycetes > Streptosporangiales > Streptosporangiaceae > Microbispora > Microbispora sitophila. The sequence continues at coordinate 329,861 of NZ_JADBGC010000010.1, forward strand.
GCGCGACGCACCAGCCGCTACCTGACCACGCACGCCCTCCCTGCCCCCGCACCACCTGCATCGACTCACACCCCTTTCGCCCCACCGACATAGAGGAATCACCATGACCACCTACCGGATGCGACTTATCGTCCCCGCGGCCATGGCCGCCCTGGCCGTCGGTGCCACGACAGCCGCCGCTCACACATCGACCGCCACCTCAGCCGAACACGCGGTCACGTCACAGGACCACCAGAGCACCGCCAAAAACCCGAAGGCGATGCTCGACGCCTGGCTCCGCCTCTGGAACGGCGACTTCACTCAGGCACCGCGCATCATTTCTTCGGACTTCAAGGTCCACGCCGCCCTCCTCGACGGAGGTGACGGCAGCACCATCCGAGGCACAGACGGTCTGGTGGCCTGGATCGCCCAGACCCGCGCAGCCTTCCCCGACCTGCACTTCTCCCTGCAGATCGATCCTCTGGTCGCCGGGCACCATGCCTCGGTGCGCTGGACGGCCACCGGCACCTACGCCGGCGGCTTCCCCGGAGCGAAGGCCGAACCCGGCACCGTCGTCACCTTCACCGGCACCGACACCCTGCGGATACGGGACGGCAAGTTCGTGGAGTACTGGCTCAACTCCGACACCCTCCAACTCCTCACCCAGCTCCGCGCACTGTAAGCTCCCCGGCCCCGCCGCCCTCGCCGACCACACGGCCGACGAGAGCGGCGGGCCGCGTAGGTGGTGACCTCGTGCTCGTTTCGGCCGCCGATATTTGCCTGGCCACCGGGCGCGGTCGGTTGTCCTACCCGCGCACTGCCTATCGGTTCAAGACCGCCTCGGCAGAGCTCGACCCGCACAGGCAGGGCTGGACGCTGCAGCAGGTGCGCCACAGCATCTGGCCGAAGCCGGCCGTGCCGCGCCTGAAGTATGGGTCGCGCGGCTCGGCGTCCCGTTCGAGGTGCACGAACCGCCCGAACTCGTCGAGCGCATCCGCCCGCTCGGCGCCCGCCTCATCGACGCGGCCCGGCGTCACCCGCACGCCTGACAAGCCCGAGCATGGCCGGAACTACGGCGAATCCGGATGTTACCGAGAGGGCATTGCGGGCAGGTCGCCGTCGACGTGGCGCGTCTGCGGCGCGCCCCCGGAAGTGAGCACGAGGCATTACCAGATGGCCGACCGTTGGTGCAAGGCATGGATTCGCCACCAGATGTGGCCCCGAGCGTCACCTTCCACACATTCGCTCTTAGGTATTCCTAACTTACGATGGCGTAGGTTACGGTTGCGTAGCCAGACAATCTTCCCCATTTCGTGAGGTAGCCCATGACCGTCCTGACCGAACGTCCCTCACCACAGCCGAAGCCGGAGTTCGAGCCGGAAGGCAAGAGCAAAGCCGATCTGGTCGTCTTCGCACTCGTCGTCGGTCTTCCGATCCTCGCGGTCATCGCCGCGGTGCCGTTCGCCTGGGGATGGGGCCTGGGCTGGACGGACGTCGCGATCGCCGCCGTGTTCTACGCCGTATCCGGCTTGGGGGTCACGGTCGGGTTCCACCGCTATTTCACCCACGGCTCGTTCAAGGCCAACCGGCCTCTGAAGATCGCCCTCGGGATCGCCGGCAGCCTCTCGCTGGAGATGTCGGTGCTGGACTGGGTCGCCGCCCACCGCAAGCACCACAAGTTCTCCGACAAGGAGGGCGACCCGCACTCGCCGTGGCGGTTCGGGCCCGGCTTCAAGTCCATGTGCAAGGGCCTGCTGTACGCGCACGTGGGCTGGCTCTTCGAGGTCGAGCGCGTCAACCGCGCCAAGTACGCCCCGGACCTGCTGAAGGACCCGGACATCATGAAGCTGCACCGGTGGTTCCCGACGATGGCGATCACCTCCCTGCTGCTCCCGCCGGTCCTGGGCGGCCTCATCACCTGGTCGTGGCAGGGCGCGCTGACCGCCTTCTTCTGGGGCACGCTGATGCGGATCGGGCTGCTGCACCACGTGACCTGGTCGATCAACTCCATCTGCCACGTGTTCGGCGAGGAGGTGTTCGAGTCGCGCGACAAGTCCCGCAACGTCTGGTGGCTGGCCATCCCGTCGTTCGGCGAGTCGTGGCACAACCTGCACCACTCCGACCCCACCTGCGCCCGGCACGGCGCGCTCAAGGGCCAGATCGACCTCAGCGCGGGCCTGATCCGCTGGTTCGAGAAGGCCGGCTGGGCTTACGACGTGCGGTGGCCGACCCCGGAGCGGCTGGCGGCGAAGCGACTTGCCTGACGACTCAGTCAGCGCTGACGGCAGGGCCGCTCTACGGAACGCGGCGGCCCTGTCCCTCACACCGACGTCCCCCCTATCGGCGCCCTCTTCTCCGGCGGCGCCCGCCACATCCGCCCTTCCGGCACCCGCCGGCACCGGCACTCGTACGGCCCCCGCCTCCGCGGTGGCCGTACCGGCGCGTCGGGCGACTTCTCCCCGGAAGACGGCAACCGGCCCGAACCGGGTCAGGGCCGTCGCACCCGCCATGATGGAACCCGTGAGCGAGTCTTCCCGATCCCGAAGACGCATGACCGGCGCGGAGCGGCGCGAGCAGCTGATCCAGGTCGGCCGTGCCCTGTTCGCGGACAAGGGGTTCGACGGCACCTCGGTGGAGGAGATCGCGGCCAGCGCCAAGGTGTCCAAGCCCGTGGTGTACGAGCACTTCGGCGGCAAGGAGGGCATCTACGCCGTCGTCATCGACCGGGAGATGCAGCGCCTGCTCAGCCTGGTCACCCAGGCCCTGTCGGCCTCGCACGCCCGCATCAAGCTGGAGCGGGCCGCGCTCGCCCTCCTGCAGTACATCGAGGAGAGCAGCGAGGGCTTCCGCATCCTCGTCCGCGACTCCCACGCCGCCTCGGGTACGGGCACCTTCGCCAGCCTGATCAGCGACATCGCCAGCCAGGTGGAGGACGTGCTGGCGGACGAGTTCAAGGAGCGCGGCTACGACCCCAAGCTCGCGCCGATGTACGCCCAGATGCTCGTGGGAATGACCGCCCTCACCGGCCAGTGGTGGCTCGAGGTGCGCAAACCGCGCCGCGAGGAGGTCGCCGCCCACCTGGTGAACCTGTCCTGGAACGGCCTGACCGGCCTCGATCCCAATCCCGCGCTCACCGCCGCGACGCGCGGCCTGGTCCTGTCCCCCGCCGCGGAGACCCGTACGGCGCGACCCGGCGAGCGCGACTCGAAGGAGCAGGAGAAGCTCCGCCGCGAGCAGGAGAAGGCACGCGAACGCGAACAGCGCGAACGCGCCAAGCAGCTCGAACGCCAGCAGCGCGAGCTGGAGAAGGCCAAGGAACGCGAGCAGCGCGAGCTGGAGAAAGCCAAGGAACGCGAGCAGCGCGAACGCGCCAAGGAGCTCGAACGGCAGATGAAGGAGCAGGAGAAGCTCCGCCGCGAGCAGGAGAAGGCGCAGGAGCGCGAGCAGCGCGAACGCGCCAAGGAACTCGAACGCCGCCAGCGCGAGCGGGCCAAGGAGCTGGAACGCCTGCAGCGCGAGCGGACGAAGGGCTTCGACCGGCAACAGCATGGGGAGATCTGACGGTCCCGCCGACGGCTCGCGGACGCTCGCCGGGACAGCAGGAAAGGCGGGTCGGAGACGATCGCCCGGACGGCAAGGAAAGCTGGCCGGGAAACGATCGCCGGACAGCAGGGAAGGCGGGCCGGGGGACGATCGCCGGGGCACCGCGGAATGCGACTCGTGGCGGTCGGCGACGCCATGTGAAGCGGCTCCTGGCGGTTGCCGGCGATGTCTAGCGGGGTGTCCACGAACCTTGGCCGGGTCGGTCACTGCGCCGGAAGGAACCTCCGGTCCTCGCGAAGCCCGCTCCGCTCCCTCCACCCCGGTGACCGTTGGTGGACAGCGCACTAGCAGGCGCGGCGATCAGGGGCAGCGCGGCCTGTCAGAGTCAGCCTGACGCTTTCGTTGCTACGAAGTTAACGTTCCGTTCAACGAGTTGGGGCATATTTCGTTATATGTCCGCCCAAAGCTCCCCCGCCCCTGAGCCGGAGGAGGCCGACCTCCCCGCGCACGCCCCGCTGCCCAACGACCGATTCCTCAACCGGGAGGAGAGCTGGCTCCAGTTCAACGAGCGCGTCCTGGAGTTGGCGGAGGACTCCTCGGTGCCGCTGCTCGAACGCGTCCGGTTCCTCGCCATCTTCGCGAGCAACCTGGACGAGTTCTTCCGCGTACGGGTGGCCGGGCTCAAACGGCGGATGGCGACCGGCCTGCTCCTGCGGACGACGGGCGGGCTGAAGCCGAGCGAGGCGCTGTCGCGGATCTCGACGGTCGCCGACGAGCTCGCGCGCAGGCACGCGGCGGTCTTCCACGACCGCATCTGCCCGGAGCTCGCCGAGGAGGGCATCGCGATCGTCCGCTGGGACGACCTCGCCAGGGACGAGCGGACGGCGCTGCGCAAGCTCTTCCGTGAGCGGATCCGGCCGGTCCTGACGCCGCTGGCCGTCGATCCCGCCCACCCGTTCCCGTACATCTCGGGTCTTTCACTGAACCTGGCCGTGACCGTGCGGAACCCGGCGGACGGCCACACGGTGTTCGCGCGGGTGAAGGTCCCCTCGCAGCTCCCCCGATTCGTGACCGCCTCGCCCAACCGGTTCGTCCCGATGGAGGACGTGATCGCGGCCCACCTGGGCGAGCTGTTCAAGGGCATGCAGATCGTGCAGCACCACGTCTTCCGGGTGACCAGGAACGAGGACCTGGAGATCGACGAGGACGTCACGGAGAACCTCATGAAGGCGCTGGAACGCGAGTTGCTGCGCCGCCGGTTCGGGCCGCCGGTGCGGCTGGAGGTCGAGGACACCATCACCCCCCAGGTGCTGGAACTGCTCGTGGACGAGCTGGGCGTGTCCGACAACGAGATCTACCGCCTGCCCGGGCCGCTCGACTTAACCGGGCTGCACGCCATCGCCGACCTCGACCGCCCGGAGCTCCACTACCGGCCGTTCGTCCCGGCGGAGGCGATCAGCGCCGAGGACGACCTGTTCGCCACCCTCCGCGAGCACGACATCCTCATCCACCACCCGTACGACTCGTTCGCGACGAGCGTGCAGCGGTTCGTGGAGGAGGCGGCGGCCGATCCGGACGTGCTGGCGATCAAGCAGACCCTGTACCGCACCAGCGGCGACTCCCCGATCGTGGACGCGCTGATCGACGCGGCCGAGGCGGGCAAGCAGGTCGTGGTCGTGGTGGAGATCAAGGCGAGGTTCGACGAGCACGCGAACATCTCCTGGGCGCGCAAGCTGGAGACGGCCGGGTGCCACGTCGTGTACGGCGTGCTCGGCCTCAAGACGCACTGCAAGCTGTCGATGGTGGTCCGTCAGGAGGCGGGCGGCGAACTGCGGCGCTACTGCCACATCGGCACCGGCAACTACAACCCGAAGACGGCCCGGCAGTACGAGGACTTCGGCCTGCTCACCGCCGATCCGCAGGTGGGCGAGGACGTCACGGACCTGTTCATCCACCTGACCGGCTACTCCCACCAGTCCGAGTATCGCCGGCTGCTGGTCGCGCCCGACTCGCTGCGCCAGGGCCTGCTCGCCCGGATCGAGCAGGAGATCACCCATCGGGCGGCGGGCCGCCCGGCCCGGATCCGGATCAAGACCAACTCGATGGTGGACGAGCCGGTCATCGACGCGCTGTATCGCGCCTCGCAGGCGGGGGTGCCGGTGGACCTGTGGGTGCGTGGCATCTGCACCCTCCGACCCGGCGTGCCCGGCCTGTCGGAGAACATCCGCGTACGCAGCGTGCTCGGCCGCTTCCTCGAACACTCCCGCGTGTACGAGTTCGGCGGAGGGCGGCGGCCGGAGATCTGGATCGGCAGCGCCGACCTGATGCGCCGCAACCTGGACCGGCGGGTCGAGGCGCTGGTCAAGGTCAACAGCCCGCAGCAGCGCAGGTATCTGTCCGATCTGCTCGACCTGGCGTTCCGGGACACCACCACCGCCTGGACGCTGCATTCCGACGGCAAGTGGCTGCGTCACCGGGGTGAGGTCGATCTCCAGCACCACCTGATCGCCGGGAGGCGCTGGCGCACCGTGGACGACGTGACGGAGTGACGGCCGAGGGCATGGTCAGAGGCATGGGCAAGGGCATGATCAGGGCGGCCGGGGCGGTCGTCTGGCGGGGGAAGGAGGACGACCCGGAGGTCGCCCTCGTGCACCGCCCGGCGTACGACGACTGGAGCCTGCCCAAGGGGAAGCTCAAGCACGGCGAGCACGTGATCGTGGCGGCCCTGCGCGAGGTGTGGGAGGAGACCGGCCTGCGGGTCGTGCTCGGCCGCGCGCTCCCGCCCGTGCACTACATGCACGACGGCCGGCTGAAGCGGGTGGACTACTGGCTCGCCCAGGCGCCCGGGCACCGGCATCCGATCGCCGGCGACGGGCACGAGGTCGACAAGGTCGCCTGGCTGCCGATCGAGGAGGCGCGGCGGCGACTCACCTACGCGTGGGACCGCAGCCTGCTGCGCGCCGTCGGCGCCGCGCCCCTCGTCACCACGCCGCTGATCCTGCTGCGGCACGCGCTGGCGGGTTCCCGGCAGGAGTGGAAGGGCGACGACGACCGGCGCCCGCTGGACGAGCGCGGCCGCGCCCAGGCCGAGATCCTGGCCACGGTGCTGGGGGCCTACCGCCCGGCCATCCTGGTCAGCTCGCACAGCAGGCGCTGCATGCAGACGCTCAAGCCGTACGCCGAGCGGCACGGGCTTGAGGTGCGCGAGGAGACGGCGCTGTCGGAGAGCGGTTACGACCCGCGCGAGGCGGAACGGATCGTGCGCGATCTGCTGGCCGCGCCCGAGCCGGCGGTGCTGTGCAGCCACGGCAAGATCCTGCCCGAGCTGCTGGGCATGGCCGGCGAGGCGCTGCACGGCGTGCGGACCGCCGACCACACCCTCGCCAAGGGCGGCTTCGCCGTGCTCCACCGCGCCGCCGGCAGAGACCGCGTCGTGAGCCTGGAGCGGTACGCGACCTGAGACTGGCGTGCGGTACGCGACCTGAGACTGGCGTGCGGTACGCGACCTGAGACTGGCGTGCGGTACGCGACGCGCCCGCCAAGTCACGTCGGTCGTCACAGTGCGAGGACGTCGCGGATCGCCCGCACCACTGCCTCGGGGCGGCGGAACGGCAGCGTGACGTGCCCCGCGTCCTCCACGATGCGGTTCTCACCGCGCGGGACGGAGGCGGCGAATTCGGTGTAGAGGCGCGTTTTGCCGTCGTTTTCCGCCTGAAGCAGTTCCTCGGAAATGCCCGCCGACACTGCCTGCTTGAACGGGTCGATGGCCAGCGCGGTCAAGATGATCATCGGTACGTCGGGCAACGGGCCCGCGGCGCGAATCTCATCGCGGACGGCTTCGATGTTCGCGGCCTCTCGGATACCGGTGAGCAGCCATTCACGGCTCACGTGGCCGTCGATGAGCGGCTCGCGCAGGTTGGCGGGCCAGTCGGCCATCTCCTGCTCGAACAGGACGCGGTAGAACTCCAGGATCTCTCCGGGCAGTTCGTCGGGAAGGGCGTCGGCGGGGTCCCATGCGTCCCATCGTTCGACCAGCTCGCGAGGCATGTAGGCGCGGTAATCCTCGTGGGCCGGTTCCAACAGGACAAGCCCGGCGACCTCGTCGGGGAAGCGGGTCGCGTAGTGGCGGGCGTACAGGGCGCCCAGCGAGTGTGCGGCGAACACGTAGGGGCCGGGGACTTCCGCGCTGTGCAGGAGCGCGCGGAGTTCGTCGGTGACCTCGGTGGACGCGCGAGGCAGGTCGATGCTCTCGCTCCAGCCGGTCCCGGCCCGGTCGTAGAAGACGCTGGTGGTGAAGGCGGCGGCGCGCCGCTGGGCGTCCCAGTAGTCCATGCCGACCGCACCGGCTCCGGGGAGGAACACGACGGCGGGGGCGCCGCCCCCCTCTCGATGCAGCAGCAGCTTGCGGCCGTTCACGTCGTAGTACTCGCCCAAGGGTGGCTTCATGATCCGCACTCCTCCTGCGATCCCAATTTTGGGAATGGTACCAAACGTGGAATCGTAGCGGCATGGACACCGTGACCCTGCTTTTGCATCCAGTGCGCCTGCGGATCGTGCACGCCATGTCGGGCGGACGCGCTCGTACGATCGGTGACCTGTGCGAAGACCTGGCCGACGTGCCGAGGACCACCGTCTACCGGCATGTCGGGCTGCTGGCCGAGGCGGGCGTGCTCGAAGTGGTCGGCGAGCAACGGGTGCACGGCGCGGTCGAGCGCACCTACCGGCTGCACCGGGCCCGGACGGTGATCGACCGTGACATGGCCGCGTCGATGTCACTGGAGGACCATCGCGCAGCGTTCACGACGGGGCTGGGGGTGTTGCTCAGCGAGTTCAACGCCTACCTCGACCGGGAGGGAGCGGACCCGTTCGCCGACTCGGTGGGCTATACCCAGTCCACGTACTGGCTGACGCCCGACGAGCTTGCGGACCTGATCAAGCAGGTGCGGGCCGCGATGCTGGCCCATCGGGACAACGGGCCGGCGGAGGGCCGCCGGCCGTACTTGCTGAGCCCGATCCTGTTCCCCACCGGCGGCACCACCACCACCGAAGGCCACGCATGAGAGCGCGGTACGTCGCCTGATCGAGGCGCGGTCAGGCGAGGCGGGACCAGACGGCGGGGAACTCCTCCTGGGCCCGGGCCGCCTCGGCGCTCTCGATGCCCGCGAGCACGCCGTAGGTGAAGGTGTCCTCCCCGGCCTGCCGGGCCCGTTCCGCCTCCTCCAGCAGCACGCCCTGGGCGACGACGCCGTCCTGGTGCCGTCCGAGCACCTCCTGCACCTGCTTGGCACGGTCGGCCGCGCCGGAGATGCCCGCGGCCTCCGCCGTGTATCGGGCGCGCTTGGCGGCCTTGCGCACGTCGTGCATGGCCGTCTCCCGCTCCTCGCCCTCCTCCATGCGCCGCGCCGCCTCGTAGGCGTCGGTCACCCGCCGCCAGTTCCTGTCCACGATCGTGAGCAGCGCCTTGTCGGCGTCCTTGGCCGCCGTGGCCGTCAGCGGCGGGTCGGCGGCCAGCGCGTCGAGGGCGTCGAGCAGTGCGAAGTAACGGTCCTCGCTGAGCGCGCGCCGGATGCGCTCGTACGCGTCGTGCTCCCTGGCCAGCAGGTCGTCGCCCAGCCTGCGGCGCGCGTCGGCGGTGACGAGGCGGGAGTCGAGGCCGTCGAGGCGGGTGGCGAAGCGGGCCCGGATGACCTCCAGGTCACGGGCCTCGCCCAGCACCTCGCCGAGCCACTTGAGTTCCTCCTGGAGGTCCTCGGTGCCGGCGACGATCCGCTTGAACGCCTTGAGCGCGCTGCGCAGGCGGCGGCAGGCGACCCTGGCCTTGTGGACGGCGTCCTCCTCGGCCAGCCGCACGTGCGGATCCTGCGCGAGCAGCGCGTCCACGTGAGCCCGGAGGTAGGCGACGACGACCTCTCCGGCCGAACCGGGCTCGGGACGGGTCCTCGTCGGCGGCGCGGGGATGCGGTCGCCCAGGACGCGCGCGAGTTTGCTCGCGCTGTCCGCGGGAGCGGCGCCCGCCTTGCGCAGCCGTTTGGCCACCTTCTTGAGAAGGTCGCGCTCGCCCTCCTTGAGCTCGGCCTCGACCTCGCGCCAGCGCCGCACCACCGGCTCGTCACCGAGCACCGTGCCCTTCACCCGGTCATCGGCGATCTCCACGAGCACGGTGCCGCCCGGACCGAGCAGCCGGGTGACCCCGCGCCGGGTCTCCAGCTGGGCCACCGGCGCGAGCGGGGCGCCCCGCGTGTACGCGAGGACGAGGCTCGCCAGCTCGGCGGGCACCACCTTGGCGCTGCGGGTGAGCGGCCGGGTGATCTCCTGGCGGGCGCCCTTGGCCTTGGGCAGCTTGAGGTGCCAGCCCTCGTCGTCTCCGCCGCGCCGCCGGCGCAGGGTGACGCCCCGGGCCGCCAGCCGCAGGTCGGGAGTGTCGAAGTAGACCGCGGTCAGCCGGTGGGAGAGCGGTTCTGACACTCCCTCGCACCCTGGCACACCGCTCAGGTCGGGCAGGGCGAAGCCCTCCGGAACGTCGAACTTGTCCTCGATCTCGAGCGCCACCGTTCCCCCTTATGTCCCGGTTGGCGGTCATACTGCCACGCGAAGGTGAACAGACCTCGTGAACAAACCTCACAGATGCGCGGCCACGAAGATCCGCCGGAACGGGAACGGCGTGCCGTACGGCCTGGGCGGGTAGGCGGCACGCAGGGCACGCGCGCAGTCGGCGAGGAAGGCGGCGTGCCGCTCGGCCGGCAGCCGGTCGAGCATGGGCCGCAGGGCCGTGCCCTTGATCCAGCCGAGCACCGGGTCCTCCCCGGGCAGGACATGCACGTAGGTGGTCTCCCACGCGTCCACGGTGAAGCCGAGGCCGGCGAGCAGGTCCACGTAGTCGGCAGGATCCCCGACCGGCACGCCCCGCGGCACGTCGCCCAGTTCCTCCCGCCAGGTCGTACGGCACAACTCGCGCACGACGGCGTGACTCGGCGCGTGGAAGTTGCCGGGCACCTGGAAGGCGAGCCAGCCTCCCTTGGTCAGGTGGCTCCTCCACCGGCGCAGCAGGTCGGGGTGCTCCGGGATCCACTGCAGGAGCGCGTTCGAGACGATCACGTCGACCGGTCCTGGTGGGCGCCAGTCCCGGACGTCGGCCACCTCGAACGTCGGCCCGGGCGGCGCCTTGGCGATCATCGCGGGCGAGGAGTCGACGCCGTGCACCCGGGCGCCGGGCCAGCGGTCACACAGGGTCGCCGTGAGCTCTCCGGTGCCGCAGCCGAGATCGACGACATACTCGGGCGACCTCGCCCCCACCCGGGCCACGAGTTCGTGGAAGGGACGGCCGCGCTCGGCCGCGTACCGCTCGTAGACCCCCGGATCCCAGATGTCCGCGCCCATGCCGGCCTCCTCCATTATCTTGACGTCGAGATAAATCGATATCGCGGGAGATATCTCGATGTCAAGAGAAGCTAGACTCGGCCCATGACCTTCTCGAGGCCCGTCGAGGACGAGGTGGACCGGCTGGTCGCGGCCTGGAAGCAGGAACGCCCGGACCTGGACGTGACGCCTCTCGAGGTGCTGAGCCGAGTCTCCCGGCTCAGCCGGCACCTGGAGCGCGAGCGCCGGGCGGCCTTCGCGTCCCACGACATCGAGTCGTGGGAGTTCGACGTGCTGACGGCCCTGCGCCGCGCGGGCGAGCCGTACGAGCTGAGCCCGGGAGCGCTGCTGCGCGCCACCCTGGTGACCTCGGGCACGATGACGAACCGCATCGACCGGCTGGCCGCCGCCGGATTGGTCACCCGACGGCCGGATCCCGAGGACCGGCGCGGCGTGCTGGTGCGACTGACGCCCGCCGGGATGCACCGCGTGGACGCCGCCTTCGCCGACCTGCTGCGCCGCGAACGCGAACTGCTCGCCGGCCTCGAACAGCACGAACAGCAGGCCCTCGCCGCCCTGCTGCGCACACTTCTGGTGCCCTTCGACGCCTCCGACGGGGCGGCCCACTAAGCGGTCGCACCCCCCTGTCGGCGGCCGGTCGGCGGAAAGCGGCAGTGGAGTGGCCGGACGACACCGGACTTCGCCGCCGGCAAACGCCCTCATCGCGGCCGAGAAATGCCTACACTGTCCGTTTGTCGCTTTTGATGACGAATTCTGCACTTCGTCACCCCGCTAGCGACGGCGACATCCCCCTATAAGTGTGATTTTCGTCACACATGTCGTTGGACCGATCCACATGCGCCCCAGGATCGGAGACGTACGGATGCTGCGTGATCAGCAGAGACGATGCGGACGGCGCACACCGGCACCGCCGTCGGCGCAGTGTGGAGACCCTGTGGGCACGAAGAGGAAATTCTGAAATTTCTGTTTTCAGAGGGTTTCTTCGTTATAACTTCCCTAGTTCCTTCACTGACGCATGGGGCGCAAGTGGCGCCTCACGACAGACCAGGGAGATCCACCTTGAAGCGCACTCTCGCCCTCGGCGGTGTGACGGCCGGCCTCCTGGCCTCCGCCATCGTCGCCTCCCCGGCCCAAGCCTCCGACCAAATCCCCGCCATCAACCTCGCGAACACCAACTTCGCGGCTCAGCAGGTGGCGGCGTTCTGGTTCGGCGAGGCTCGGGCCAACCTGATCAACGCCACGCCGTACAACGTCGAGACCAAGTTCCCCGCGAAGCACGTCTCGACCGGCGGGACGTCCGCCAGCAGCAAGCCCGGCGTCGTCGGGTCGAGCGGTGACCAGAAGGCCGCCACCGGCAACCTGAAGAACGTCAACCTCCCCCGCACCGTGGGCAAGGTGTTCTTCATCGGCGCCGACCACAGGCCGCACTGGTGCTCGGCGACCGCGGTGCAGAACGGGTACAAGAACCTGGTCGCGACCGCCGGTCACTGCGTCTACGACACCGACCGCAACCGGGCCACGCTGGACAAGTGGGTCTTCATCCCGGGTTACTACCAGGGCAAGACCCCGTGGGGCATCTACGTGGGTAAGACCGCGTACACGCACTACGACTACGACGTGTACGAGGACGGCGACCGCGACTACGCGTTCGTGACCGTCTACAACGGCGTCCAGGTCACCGGCGTCAGCTACGACAGGTACGGCCGGGACGACTACCGCGGGCGTGACCACGGCCGGGACGACTACCACGGGCGTGACCACGGCCGCGACGACCACGGGCGCAACGACCGTGACGAGTGGGGGCGTGGCGACCACGGCCGCGACGACCGCTACGGCCACCGCGTCGAGCGCCTGTCCGTGCGTGAGTTCCAGGCGCTGAACAGGGGCAGGGACCTCACCGGCAACGGCCCCTGGGCCAAGGGCACGGGTGTCCAGACCCGCGAGATCAGCGAGCGGCAGTACAACAGCCGCTTCGACTCGTACGTCAGCGGTGACGGCAAGACCCTGTACTTCCGCAAGAAGGTCTGGGACGACGACGACCACGGCCACGGCGGTCCGGGCCACGGCGGTCCGGGTCACAACTGGGGCGGCAACAACGGCAAGCCCGCCGCGGACGACGTGGTCCTCTTCAAGGGCGGCAACGACGACGGCCAGGGCCGGGGTAGGCCGACCAGGAGCCCGAGCCCGAGCCCCAGCCCGAGCGCGAGCCCGTCGCCGTCGCCGAGCCCCTCGCCGTCGGCTTCCCCGTCCCCGTCGCCGTCCCCCTCGCCGACCGGCAAGCCCGACTGGTGCGACGACGACCGCGGCCCCCGCGACACCTTCTCCAACGACAACGACCGTCGCGGCGGCGGCAAGGACCACTGCGACGACAACGGTCACCGGCCGAAGTACAAGTACTACGCCCGGACCTTCTGGGCGACGTACGGCCGTCACGGCCACAGGCCGCACGGCACGCTGAGGATCGCCCTGAAGGACGTGGGTCGCCTCGGCGACAACGTGGGTGGTCAGGGCTTGGCCTACAACCAGAAGATCGGCACGAACGTCTTCATGTTCGGCTACCCGAGCGGGTCGGAGCCGGACGGCAACTACCAGTTCACCGGCAAGACCATGAAGTGGGCCTACGGCAAGACGTTCAAGGCGAGCGTCCCGGCCATCAAGGGCGAGGAGCTCGTGGGCGTCAAGTCCTCCTTCACCGGTGAGGGCTCGATCGGTTCGCCGTGGCTGTACCGCTACAGCAATGCCAAGCGGCTCGGCTACCTCAACGGTGTGACCATCGGTCTCGCCGACGTGGACCGCAACGACCGCATCGACACCAGCATCTCCCCGTACTTCGACGGTGAGACGCTGGCCGTCTACAAGACCGCCGCGGCCAACTGGTCCGGCAAGATCGTCTGAGTCTTCTGACTCCTGACGGCCTCAGGAAGGGCCCGGATGGCTTGTCCATCCGGGCCCTTTCGTTTGTCGCGGAACCCCTTCGTTTGTCGCGGAACCGCTTCGTCGTCGCGGAACCGCCGTACCGGGCGAGGACGCTCCCACCTCGCCCCTGCTGTACGGCACTGCGTGCCTCCTCCACCCAGCCGCCGTCACCCAGCCGCCGTCGCCTCGGCGCCTCGGGCCGCCTCCGTGGCGGGCCCGGGAGCGCCGCCACTCGACCGGCGATGGCCGGATGCCGCTTCCGAGGGCCCCGCACGCCCGGTCCCCGCCTCGGCGGCGCCGGCGTAGGAGGCGGACCCGACCGGCGACGAACGCCGCGCTGCCCGCCTGCCTGTGGCGTCGCCCTGGTGAGTCGAGGCCCTTCCCCACGCTCAGCCGCTCGGTCCGAGCTGAAGCGGACATAAGCGAGCTTCCCGGCACAGATGCTCGCGTTTGTCCTTCCGAAATGACTGAGAAGGGCCCCGCTCCCACCTCTCCGCCTTGACAAGGCGACAACGAATGCGCGTGGAGAATTCGGCTCAGCACGACGCTGATTGGACCGATTCAATTCCCATTACTCCTTGAAAGGATCGTTCCAAAAGTCGTCACCCCCTGAGCGCGTGCGCCATATGCATGCCGGCTTCATCGGCGGAGATGAGGGTCATGCGTGACGGCGGGACCGGGAACGCGGTAGCCACATGGCGTCGTCGCCGCGTCGACGAGAGGCCGGATTGCCGCCTCCACCCCCGGTTCGGACTCGGGAGACGGAGGAAGTGACTGGTCTCGGGCATGGGGGAGCAAGCCGGCCCGACAGCGCCCCGAGGAGCCCGTTTTTGACGGGAACGGCACCCTCTCGGTTTCACCGTAGCCTGTGATTTGCGTCACATTGAGAGTCGATCTGGCCGGTCAAGAAGTTTGCAATACCCCGTAAATGATCAGCGGAAACGCACCAGAAGGCTTGAACGAGGGGCTGACGCGGAGTCGACAGCGAGCGGACAGACGCCCACAATCCCCTTACACCTCACATGACTCTCCTATACCTTTTCCCTCGTCTCTTACTGACGGATGGGGCGCAAGTGACGTCCCACGACAGACCAGGGAGAAATCCATGAAGCGCACTCTCGCCCTCGGCGGGATCGCGGCGGGCCTGCTGGCCTCTGCCGCCATCGCCGCGCCGGCTCAGGCCGCCGACGAGATCCCGGCCGTCAACCTGGCCAACACGAACTTCGCCGCCAAGCAGGTGGCGGCGTTCTGGTTCGGCGAGGCCCGGGCCAACCTGATCAACGCGACGCCGTACAACGTCGAGACGACCGTCCCCACGCGTCACGTCTCGACCGGTGGTGCTTCGGCCGACAGCAAGGCCGGTGTCGTGGGTTCGAGCGGTGACCAGAAGCCCGTCACGGCCACCCTGAAGAACGTCAACCTGCCGAAGACGACCGGCAAGGTGTTCTTCATCGGCGGCGACGGCAAGCCGCACTGGTGCTCCGCGACCGCGGTGCAGAGCGGTTACAAGAACCTGGTGGCGACCGCGGGTCACTGCGTCTACGACACGGTGAGCAACAAGGAGACCCTCGACAAGTGGGTCTTCGTTCCCGGCTACTACCAGGGCAAGACCCCGTGGGGCATCTACGTGGGTAAGACCGCGTACACCCACTACGACTACGACGTGTACGAGGACGGCGACCGCGACTACGCGTTCGTCACCGTGTACAACGGCGTCCAGGTCACCGACGTGGCCGTGGACAAGGTCAAGAACTGGGTCGACAACCGCACGTTCGAGACCAAGGCCGCGGCCGAGAAGGCTCAGCAGGAGCTGGAGCTCAAGAGCACCGGCTTCGCGGGCAAGATCGTCCCCGTGGTGGACTACGGCACGAGGGTCCCCCTCCGCACGCCGGACTCGGCGAAGGCGCCTGCCACGCGTGACCAGCTCGGCGGCAACACCGACGCGAACCGGACCACCCTGGAGAACCAGGCCAAGAACAACGGCACCTCCACGTACCAGGACAGGACGTGGGGCACCGAGGTCAGCCGGGTCTCCAAGGAGGAGTACGGCACCGGCGGTGACCACTGGTCGGCCGACGGTAAGGCCTTCTACTTCGCCAAGGACAACGGCTGGTACAAGGCGATCTACTGGGGCAACTTCGACCTCGACTACAAGCTGCGTGGCCACCTCGTGGACATCGCGCTGAAGGACGTCGGCACCCTCGGCGCCAACGTCGGTGGTCAGGGCCTGGCCTACAACCAGAAGATCGGCACGGGGATCTTCGTCTTCGGTTACCCGAGCGGGTCGCACCCGGACGGCAACTACGCCTTCACCGGCAAGACCCTCAAGTGGGCCTACGGCAAGACCTTCAAGGCCGCCGCTCCGGCGATGAAGGCCGAGGAGCTCGTGGGCATCAAGTCCTCCTTCACCGGTGAGGGCTCGATCGGTTCCTCGTGGCTGTACCGCTACAGCAGCACCAAGCGTCTTGGCTACCTGAACGGTGTGACCATCGCGGTCTCCGACACCGACGGCAACAAGCGCATCGACACCAGCGTCTCCCCGTACTTCGACGGTGAGACCCTGGCCGTCTACCAGTACGCCGCGAAGTTCGCTTCCGGCAAGATCGTCTGAGACTAGCTCTCTGACGCTCTGACTGGACCACAAGGAAAGGGCCCGGCCTCCAGCCGGGCCCTTTTCGTATGTCCGAAATCGCCTCCTCCCGGGGGCGGCCGTCAGCACGTCGAGCATCCCGGGGGAGAGGCCGCTTTGACGGGAGAGAGCCTCATCTGGTTTCACCAAAAGATGTGATTTGCATCACACTCGACACCCCTGGCGCACAAAGGGCATACCGGAACTCACCCGTGGTGATCAGCCAAAACGGTGCGGAACGCACCCGGACGAGGGATCGGCACAGCGGGGGCGGCAGCGAGCGCAAGCCGCGGATCGCTTACGCCTCGCAAAGCTCTCCTATAGCTTTCTCCTCGATCCTTCACTGACGGATGGGGCGCAAGCGGCGTCCCACGACAGACCTGGGAGAAATCCATGAAGCGCACCCTCGCTCTGGGCGGGATCGCGGCGGGCCTGCTGGCCTCCGCCGCCATCGCCGCGCCGGCTCACGCCGACTCCGACGTCGCCCCGCCCGTGAACCTGGCCAACACGAACTTCGCCGCCAAGCAGGTGGCGGCATTCTGGTACGGCCAGAACAAGGCCAACCTCATCAACGCCACCCCGTACAACGTCGAGACCACCATCCCGACCAAGCACGTGTCCACGGGTGGCGCTTCGGCCGACAGCAAGCCCGGTGTCGTGGGTTCGAGCGGCGACCAGAAGGCCGCCACGGCGACCCTGAAGAACATCAACCTGCCGAAGACCACCGGCAAGGTGTTCTTCATCGGCGGCGACGGCAAGCCGCACTGGTGCTCGGCCACCGCGGTGCAGAGCCAGTACAAGAACCTGGTCGCGACCGCCGGTCACTGCGTCTACGACACGGTGAGCAACAAGGACACCCTCGACAAGTGGGTGTTCATCCCGGGTTACTACCAGGGCAAGACCCCGTGGGGCATCTACGTGGGTAAGACCGCCTACACCCACTACGACTACGACGTGTACGAGGACGGCGACCGCGACTACGCGTTCGTCACCGTGTACAACGGCGTCCTGCCCACCAGCGTCTCGACCGACAAGGTCAAGAACTGGGTGGACAACCGCGTCTTCGAGACCAAGGCCGAGGCCGAGAAGGCCCGCAAGGACCTCGAGCTCAAGACCACCGGCTGGGCCGGCGAGATCAAGCCCGTCGTGGACCGCGAGCACCTCCGCCAGCGCGGCGAAGAGGGCGCCAAGGAGTACGTGAGCGTCGACGGCTGGTGCGAGCTCACGGGCATCGCCAAGTCCTCGATCGACACGCTGGTCCGTGGCGAGAGCACCGACAAGCGGCTCGGGCGTGACTTCGGTCTCACGATCACCCGTGTCAGCAAGCAGGAGTACGGCAACGGCGGCCCGTCGGCCGACGGCAAGGCGTACTACTTCACGAAGGACAACGGCTTCTACAAGGCCACCTTCTGGGTCCTGTTCGACGTCGACTACAAGCTGCGTGGCCACCTCGTGGACATCGCCCTCAAGGACGTCGGCACCCTCGGCGCCAACGTCGGTGGTCAGGGCCTGGCCTACAACCAGAAGATCGGCACGGGGATCTTCGTCTTCGGTTACCCGAGCGGGTCGCACCCGGACGGCAACTACGCCTTCACCGGCAAGACCCTCAAGTGGAGCTACGGCAAGACCTTCAAGGCCGCCGCTCCGTCCATGAAGGCCGAGGAGCTCGTGGGCATCAAGTCCTCCTTCACCGGTGAGGGCTCGATCGGCTCGTCCTGGCTGTACCGCTACAGCAGCACCAAGCGTCTTGGCTACCTGAACGGTGTGACCATCGCGGTCTCCGACACCGACGGCAACAAGCGCATCGACACCAGCGTCTCCCCGTACTTCGACGGTGAGACCCTGGCCGTCTACCAGTACGCCGCGAAGTTCGCTTCCGGCAAGATCGTCTGAGACTAGCTCTCTGACGCTCTGACTGGACCACAAGGAAAGGGCCCGGCCTCCAGCCGGGCCCTTTTCCCGTTTTCCGTGCTGGTGCAGAGCGCTTGGTGACTGCCTGAGGTGGCCGGCCGAGGCGGACATAGGCGCGGCAGTCCGCTCGCGTCGTCGGCAGGCTCCGGATCCGCATGATCTTGATGAAGTCGGCCACAGCACCAAGTCGCCGCGTCGAGTTCGGCCAGGGTGTGCACGGCCGGCCAAAGCAGCTCGTCTGCTGGAGTAGTCCGTCGGCGGAGGCGTATCGCGGGACGAATTCTGGGCCGGGAGCGGGCCCGCCTGAGATCTCATTCCATGGCGGCATGCCGTGCGTGCGGAAGACCGGCCGCCGACGGACCCTGATCCGGACGGCGGGCCGGAGACGCGAGGACGATCTCCCGTGCCGCGCGTACCGTGGCCGCGAAGGCGGCCGGGTCCCGGCCGATGCGTTCGGCGCTCGCGCGCATGACACCCGACAGCAGCTCCACCGTGAGGTGCACGTCGCCGAGGTCGTGGAACTCTCCGCGCGCGATGCCGGCCCTGACGACGTTCTCCACCTCGACCACGATCGCGTGGAACGGGCTGTCCGGCTCCTTTGGTACCTCGGCGGCCGGCGGACCGGAGCCCGGCCGGAACATCAGCTGCATGATCTGGTCCGTGAATGCCTCCAGGACCGCCACGATGATCTCCCGCATCCGCTCTGCGGCGGGGTCCGCGGACCGCGCGGCGATCGCGGCCACACGCTCGACCGCGGGTCGGGCCGCCCGCTGGGTCAGCGCCAGGACCAGCGCGCTCTTGTCGCGGGCGTAGTTGTACAGCGTGTTGCGCGCGAGCCCGGCCCGGGCCGCGATGTGGCCCATGTTGATCGAGTCGAAGTCGCGCTCCAGCATCAGCTGCCGCATCGCCTCGGCGAGGTCGGCCCACACGATCTCGTTGTGCTCCTCGATGCCGGCTCCCCGGATCCGCGGCATTCGATCACCCTCTCCCATTGCGGCTTCCCTGTCGCCCCGGTCTGCCTCCCGCCCCGCGCGTGACCACCTCTCGCCCGCACGGCGGCCGTACGCCTCGCGCCCCGCTTCACCTCCCGCCCGGCGCTTGAGCCGGTGATCCTGTACGGGGTGGAGGCGCGGCGGCTTACACAGTGGCTCCCTGCGGGGAGTGGCGGCGCAGGTTGGCGGCGATGACACGGTCGAGCGTGCGGTCGGACAGCAGCCGAGTCAGGCGGGTGATGAGCGCGGCATCCCGGCCAGTGGTGTAGCGGGTGCGCGGCTTATGGGTCGTCACAGCTTTCGCGATGACCCGGGCGGCGACATCGGCGGTCACGCCCGATGCGGTGCCCGAGGCCATCAGCGTGTTGATCACCTGGACCAGGGTGCCAGCGCTCGTCCTGCTCCGGCGTCATCTGGGCGGCCAGCCGGTTCGCCGTCGCGATCCCGCGGGCAACCATCTCCGTGCGGACGCCGCCGAGTCGCCCCGGACTCACCTCCGACCTCGACGAGAGCATGGGAATCGACATGCGGCGGCGCCTTCCCTGCGTCCGCCTTCCCGAGTGCCACTGCCTGGTCTGACCAGTTTCGACGAGATTGGGCTCTTTTCAGTTTCGCCTCAAACTGTGATTTGCGTCACACAGCATCCTGAACCGTTCCATTACCCAAGGTAAGGAAGGTCGGCGACTGCCGTAGATGATCAGCCAAAACGTCGTAGAGGGCCACCATGCGCGTCCATGGCGCCGTCTCGCCAGCCGGAGAACGAAGGCCGCGATACCTCTTACACCACCCTTATTCCTCCTATACCTTTCTCCTCGTTCCTTCACTGACGCATGGGGCGCAAGTGACGTCCCACGACAGACCAGGGAGAAATCCATGAAGCGCACTCTCGCCCTCGGCGGGATCGCGGCGGGCCTGCTGGCCTCCGCCGCCA
>NZ_JADBGC010000100.1:0-548 GCF_014892245.1 Microbispora sitophila
TCCGGGCGGTGCCTGGACGTCAGCGGGGTGTCGCAGGCCAACGGCGCTCAGGTGCAGATCTGGGACTGCAACGGCCAGAACAACCAGCAGTGGACCTCGACCAGCGCCGGTGAGCTGCGCGTCTACGGCAACAAGTGCCTGGACGTGAACGGCGGCGGCACGGCCGACGGCACCAGCGTGATCATCTGGGACTGCAACGGGCAGAACAACCAGAAGTGGCGCCTCAACTCCGACGGGAGCATCACCGCCGTCGGGGCGAACAAGTGCCTGGATGTGTACAACAACGGCACCGCCAACGGCAGCAAGGTCATCATCTGGTCCTGCAACGGCCAGAACAACCAGAAGTGGACCCGAGCCTGACACCACCCGGGCACCCGCCTTCGCCGGGGTGATTGATCGCCCCGGCGAAGGCCGCACATGACGCCCACTCATCCGGTGGGCGTCATCCCCGCCACGACCCCCCTCCTCCCAGGAGCAGGCAGTGCATCCACAGGAAGTCCCGGGGACGGCTCCACACCGAGCCTTCCACGCGCACCCCATGAGACCGC
>NZ_JADBGC010000101.1:0-508 GCF_014892245.1 Microbispora sitophila
GCAGGACCAGTGGGGCGTGGAGGAGGAGTTCGTCGATGGTGGTGTGGCCGGTGTGGTCGGCGGCGTGGAGGGCGAGGTCGAGGTAGGCGGTGCCGGGGAGGATGGGGGTGTCGAAGACGGTGTGGTCGGTGAGCCAGGGGTGGGTGGTGAGGGAGAGGGTGCCGGTGTAGACGGTGGTGTGGTCGTGGGCGAGGGTGAGGGCGGCGCCGAGCAGGGGGTGGGCGGTGGTGGTCAGGCCCAGGTGTGCGGGGTCGGTGTGGGTGGTGGGTGGGGTGAGCCAGAGGTGTTCGTGCTGGAAGGCGTAGGTGGGCAGGTCGATGGTGGTGGCCTGGCCGTGGAGGGTGGTCCAGTCGACGGGGGTGCCGTGGGTGTGGGCGTGGGCGGCGGCGGTGACGGCGGTGTGGGGTTCGGGGCGGTCGCGGCGGAGCACGGGGACGGCGACCAGGTCCTCCTGTCCGTCGAGGGTCTCGCGGATCAGCCCGCTCAGGACGCCGTCGGGCCCGATCTC
>NZ_JADBGC010000102.1:0-504 GCF_014892245.1 Microbispora sitophila
CTACAACGACTACAACACCGACAACTGGACCTGGGCCAAGACCCAGGGCGTCTACAACATGGTCAAGGACTTCAAGGCCCGCGGCGTCCCGATCGACTGCGTCGGCTTCCAGTCCCACTTCAACAGCGGCAGCCCCTACCCCAGCAACTACCGCACCACGCTGCAGAACTTCGCCGCCCTCGGCGTGGACGTGGCCATCACCGAGCTGGACATCGAGGGCGCCTCGGCCACCACCTACGCCAACGTGGTCAACGACTGCCTGGCCGTGCCGCGCTGCGTCGGCATCACCACCTGGGGCGTACGCGACAGCGACTCCTGGCGCTCCAGCCAGACCCCGCTGCTGTTCGACGGCAACGGCAACAAGAAGCCCGCCTACACCTCGGTCCTCAACGCCCTCAACGCCGCCGGCCCGAACACCTCGCCCAGCCCCACCCCGCCGGTCAGCCCCAGCCCCACCCCGCCGGTCAGCCCGAGCCCGACGCCGCCGGTCAGCCCCTCGCCCGG